>DQVD01000403.1 GCA_015661935.1 Desulfocapsa sulfexigens
TGTAATTGGCAGTTATTTCAAAACCTGAATCCAAGGCAACACCAACTTCTGTCTCAACACCCTGGGTTACAACCTCTTCAACATTCTTTGCTGTAAAAGTAAAACGCGGCGGTCCTCCTCCGGGAGAAACAACTGGTCGGCCAACCCTCGTGTTTTTGATCATATCTTCTATATCATTGTAAAAATAAAATGCCTTGGCCCAAAAGCTATTCGTTGTGTATTCAGCACCAATTTCATAGTTATTGGAGGTTTCCGGGCCAACATCAGGGTTTCCGATAAAGGAATGCGGGCCAAAGCTTGCAAAATATCCTTCTGATCCCTGTTTAACAGTCGGCGCATTAA
The DNA here is from genome assembly GCA_015661935.1 of Desulfocapsa sulfexigens. Classification (GTDB taxonomy): domain Bacteria; phylum Desulfobacterota; class Desulfobulbia; order Desulfobulbales; family Desulfocapsaceae; genus Desulfocapsa; species Desulfocapsa sulfexigens_A. The sequence continues at coordinate 343 of DQVD01000403.1, forward strand.
AGGAATGGCCGTAACCAAGTTTAAGATTGATCGCATCGTTTAGCTGGTACAAGCCATAAATCCTTGGAGATAATTCAGATCCAAAATTCTCATGATCATCATAACGACCGCCTAGAGTTATCCGTAGCTGATCGAAAAGTTCTATTTCATCTTGTATAAACAGGGCAGAATGAAACACATCATCTTCACCACTTAGAAGGGTGATGCTTTCCAGGTTTTCCTGACGAAATTCCGCTCCCATGGTAATAAGGTTCATGCTTCCCAGACCAAATGTAGTTTGGGCATCAAAGACATCGTTGGTCAGTTCTTCAGGGTAATGAGTAGTTCCTCTGCTAAGCAGATTCATACTGTCTTTTTCAATAACAGATCTATACAGCTGAACAACAGAACGCGTAGGTCCTACGGTTCCGGCCCAACTGAGTGAATACATACCCTTATCAACTTCATATTCACTTCTGTAAAAACTACGCCCCCGACTGGCACCACGCCAACGCTCTTCATCAACCAGATCGATCGCCACTTCCAGGGTATGATCTTTGTTGGGTGTAAAAGCCATTTTTGTGTTTAATGTAAATGTTTCTATTCCTTCAAGCTCAGACACACGCGGGTTATCCTCGGAAGGTGTATCATCATCCCGGTTGGCACCGACGGACAGATACAATCCAAGGCGATCCTTAACAAGCGGACCGCTGGCATAGACAGTAGCATGTGCATTGTCTCCACCATCATCATCGGTTACACCACCACCGGTTTTCACTCCGAATGACCAGTCTTTCGTGCTGATCGGTTTAGTTATAATGTTTATAACACCACCAATTGCTTCTGATCCATACAGTGCTGACAACGGCCCTCTGACAATTTCAATCCGTTCAATGTTTTCCGAGGTCAGCCAGTTGTTTTCAAAATTGGAATGACCAAACACTGCAGTGGAAGAGGCAATACGTTTCCCGTCAACCAGAATCAACGAATGCCTGGAATCCATACCACGAATAGAAATAGACTTTCTCCCTCCAACACTTCGGCCAATTAGTGTAATACCTGCTGTTTCCCGTATTGCTTCAAGCAAATCACCGTCCGGCATATCTGCAAGATCCTCCTGGCTAATAATTGTGATAGCACCGGGTGCATCCTGAAGGGACATCTCGCTACGAGTGGCAGTAACAGTTACGTCGCCAACTTTCACATCTTCTGCCTGCACAAGTCCAGGCAGCAAAACCAGCCCTGCCGTTAAGGCAGCAAGAACCGAACATCTGTATTGCTTTCTCTTCCTTTGTTTCATCTCTTCTCTCCAATTAGTTGTAAGTTACTTTTTAAGGCTATCCTAAATGCGAAGCCCAAAAAAAAATTCCTCTTATATTCTGTCAAGTTCCATAAGTGAGGCGTTTGTTTCCTTTATTAAATCTGAGTCATGAGTTGCCATCACAACACTGCCTCCCCTTTTACGAAGTTCTTTAATCTCTTCTGCAAGAGTTCTCAGTTGATACCCATCCATTCCACTGGTTGGTTCATCAAGTAATAATAGAGAATCAGAACGTTCAGCTACTCTGCAAAAAGCTGCGGCTAAAACGAGTCGTTGCATTTCACCGCCTGAAAGCGTTAAGGGATGACACTCTTTTAAAGGGACAAGATTAAATCTGTCCAGCCATTTCCCCTGCTCAGCAACATTATCACTGATCTCTTCTGCCACAGTTGAAGCAAAAAGCTGTAAATCAGGATGCTGGAGGGCAAGAGCTTTTAAGGGATCATTTTGTGTAAAAACAACTGACCCTTTACCAACTTTAAGCAGCCCGTAGATGAGAGTAAGCAGAGTTGTTTTTCCACATCCATTCCTTCCGGTTACAGCAAACACCTCTCCGGGATGAAGCTCCCATTGCAAATTATTAAACAACCAGTCCTGTTTCTTTCCATGCCGAAATCCAACACTATTCATGGTCAATACCGGAGAACTGCCATTTCGCCCCGAAGGCTTTTCCTGATGTTCATTCTCTCCGGATTCTTCCAATGGTTGAAATCTAAGTCCAAACTCTTCACAAAAGAGTTGCTCACCAAGTTTTTCCGCATTTCCCTTGAAAACAATGCTCCCTCTATCGAGCACAACGAGTTTATCCACCAGTTCTCTTATCCAGGAAAAACGATGCTCAGCAATGACAATTGTTGTTCCTTCTGCCTTTGCTGATTGAAGAAATTGAAAAAGGATTGTAACGCCATCCGCAGATAAATTAGCAGACGGCTCATCAAGCACAAGAATCTTTGGAGCAAGACTTATTGCAGTACCAATGGCCACCCGCTGCTGCTCCCCGGAGGAGAGAGTATCCAGCAACCGATGACGCATTTTTTGCAGGCCAAGACTATTAAGCAGTGTATTTAACTGTTGCTCTGAATCTTCACGCTCACTCTCCTTACGAAACCTTGACAACAGGAGTTCCTGTTCCACACGAGCCGAGAAAAACTGGTGCCTGGGGTCCTGAAATACTGTGCCGACACTGGCTGATTTTTGCCATAGAGGCACATCCTGCCAGCGAACGTCATCCTTTCCTATTCGAATACAGCCCTGCAAATGCCCTTGGTAATATTCGGGAATTAAGCCACTCAAGACATGAAGAAGGGTCGATTTCCCGGATCCACTGCGACCTGCAAGTAAAACGCATTCGCCCTGTTCAACATCTAAAGTAATATCATCCAGACTGTTTGTAGATCTGGAGTCGAAACGAAACCCGACATCACGCAGTTTTATATGAACCATAAAATGACCACCATTAGCAGGTTAGCAGATAAAAAGATCCAGTCATCAGCTGTCATGGATAACTCTGCCAACTGTAAATTATTTCCAGGGGCCGATAAACCACGCAATTCGGCAGCAGCCCCCATTCGATCAGCCACTTTAAAACTGCGGATGAGTAACGGAACCAGAATAATACGGGCGGTATACACCGGATTTTTGAAAAGCCCTTTCCATCCCGGCATGACACCACGTACACGCATGCCTTGGATTACATGGTGCATTTCCCGGCCAACCACTGCCACATAGCGCATGGCCACCATGACCGCATAACGCATTCCTGCGGGCATACCAAGTTTACCAAGGGCCGTTATCAACTTTTCAATGGATGTTGTCATGCCTAAAAGCAAACCAATACACATGATGGGTAACATGGTGAGAACAAGCGTAAGATATTCAATATATTGCGGTGGTCTGTTCAGGATAAGTGCCTCAATAAAAAGATACAGCACCATGGAAACCACAAAAAAAGCACCTATAAAAAGCAACACTCTTCCCAGGCCTGCCATTAACAGGTAACTCATGGCCATAAAGGTTAGAACTCCCAGCATGATGGGATTTTCAATAAGCGGCCCGATCAATGAAAATATTAGTGCAAGCCCCATCTTCACCCTGGGGTCAAGATGATGAAAGAAAGAATCGTCATATTGTGATGCTTGCAATCTGGCTATCATTTCCATGGTTCAACTCCATTTTTATGATTTCGATATAGCTTCACGATGCTAATAGTCCTGCCCGGTTCAACTCTTTAGACAATTTAACTGCTGCCCATAAACCAATCAAAACCCCCACAGCCGATCCGGCACTGTTAATAAGGATTAAAGTCCAGGCAAGATCTGTTTTATCAAAGCCGATCCACCATGCAATTAATGCCCCGAAGACAATGACGCTCAGACGAAAAGTTAATACTGAAACCACAAGAGCAGTCTGTTTTTGATAGCCGCCCAGCATCCACCCAACACAATCGCCAGCCAAACCGGCAGAGACAAAGGTCAGGAACATGAACGGGTGGGCAGGGAAAATAAAGCCGTATATTGTGCCCATGCAAACGCCAAGAATGGTTAGAAAACCAAGGCGTGGCAGACGCATGATGGACAGGCCTATAATAATAGCCTGTACCATTCCAAGGATCAGGGAACCGGCAGCAGGAATTTTTGAGATAACAAGCCCCAAAACTACTTTAATCAGGATACCCATCACAATACACAGGGCTGCTGTTACTCCCACTGCTGTGTATTCTTTAAACGTCCAGCTATTGCACAGCTTCATCTGTTTTCTCCTGAGAAATTCTCTGCATAAGCTTCTCTGCAAACTCCCATGAATCCTGCTTGGTCATTCGTGTTTTAAATGGAATTTCTCCGCTCTGGCCTATCATCTTATAAAATTTCACGAGCCCTGCTTTGTCCTTATCATCAAGTCGCAGAGGGTTAATTTCACCACCGAGCAGGCCTGCATGCACAGGGGGATTGGGAAGTAGATTAATGAGCGGCATGATATACTCCCAGCCGCCATGGACCTTGCCCCTGACAAATACTCCACTTGTATCGATGGCCACCCCAAATACTGCGGTCTGTTTTTCTTTCAGAACCATGTTGTATGTATCCACATATTCTTTAATGGGAGACAACACAGTATGACTGTAAATCCCTGAACCAAGCAGGATAACATCTGAGTCCTGCGGATCTGTCATTTCCCCTGCATCACTAACCGTCACATCACCTTCCAGGCGTTCGCCAATCCAACGACCGGTCTGTGTGGTTGAGCCATACTTAGAAGCACAAACGATGAGATATTTCTTTTTCATTTATGATTACCTTTCCACTTCAGGCGCAACAGGCGCAGGAGTTGGTAGAAGTTATGCGATCACGCAGAGTGTTAAAGTATTCAATTTGATCAGGAAAGAGTTGCCGTTTCTCATCCCTGCCAAGATACACCTTGAACATCGGTGCACCGGATAAGGTAAAAAATTGCACAGACATCGATTTAAGCCCCATAAAAGGTCGTTCCACAAAATAGATGGCAGAAAGAAGATCTGCACGAATATGACCGCCCACATTATAATCCCGACCACCCATCAAATTAAAATATCCGTGCCCGTGACTTCCCATGGGAATCATCCCTTTAGCTTCAAGCACCATGGATTCCGTCTGAAGAATTGTTGTGACATTACCCCAGGTGGCTATCATTGCCATGACCTCATCAAAATGATGTGCATCAGCTTTTCTCACTTCTTCCTCAGGCAGGCATTCCATGACTGCCTGCTCCGGGACAGAGAGTTCTTGTGCCAGCTTAAAGATCATTGCTTTGGGATCTTCCTTTAGTTTCTCTGAAATTGTCTTTTTTAATTCATCACTGATATGCATGGATTTGCTCCTGTAATTATTCTTTTGTTTTTGTCATTAATACAAAATAGTCAATCATTGCCTGAGACATGGTCACCCTCCAAAACTCTCCGGCTTCTGTCATTTCAAGCCACCCATTTTCGTGACTTGTCACAAGACCTGTTTTCTCCCATTGATCAAGGAGGGGCTTAAACATTCCTGAAAGATCAAGGTTGTATTTTGATCCAAGAGTTTGAACATTCACGGCACCTTCTTCCATATAACCCACCAGTTCACTAAAAAATGGCGTCATCTCAGGCAACTTCAAGACTGTTCCTATCGGTTTTTCTCCTGCTTCCACTCGTTTAAAATAATCGGGAAGGTCACCTGTCTGAAAAAAGTGATGCCCATGTAATCGACCTCCGGCACCACATCCAAAGGGAATACAGGTCGCACCAAAACGAGTGAATGAATTGTATCTATTCCGTTCCCTGCCCGACCTGCCCCAGTGACATAATGAAAGCCTGTTTAAACGAGCGTCTTGTGCCATTTGTCTTCCAACACTGAACATCTCTGCCTGAGTTGCTATTCCGGCAGTTGGTGGAAGTTTTCCTTCTTTAATTGCATTGGCAAGAGGACCTCCATTAAAGATATTGAGCTGATACATATCACAGCCATCAATCTCCGTATCTTCAATGAAGGTGCGTACATCCTCCCGCCAGATATCCATGGTTTGATCGGGGAATCCATAAATCAGGTCAATAATCACAGATGCCTGATTTCGATCACAGAGTTTTCCAAGCAGTGTGAGAATCTCTTCCCGCTTGGCCCGACGCCCCATTAACCTTCGTACTTTGGTATCAAAGGTCTGTACACCGAGTGAAAACCTGTTGGCACCACCCCGAAGGCAGGCATCAATTTTATCATCTGTAAAATTGTCCACCCGACCTTCAATGGTTATTTCACAATCATTGGCAAGGGGGAGATACTTACGAACACCAACAAGAAGTTTCTCAAGATCACCTGCTTCAAGATCAGTTGGAGTGCCACCCCCAAAATAAACTGCATGGATTGGTTCCTCCTGCACCGCTGCCATATCGGAGGCAAGGCTGAGTTCGTGGAGTAATCCATGGCTGTAGGTTCGACTCAAATCATCTTCCAGTTTGTACATATAGAATCCGCAAAACCGGCAATGACTTCGGCAGAACGGAGTATGCAGATAAACGGTACGGCGTTTGGAACGATCAACCCTGTTTATGCAATCTGTCCAGGTCTCCATCACTTTATCTTTTTCAAGATAGCTGCCACCTGCTCCTGCATGAACCGCTGTCTTTTTCTCAAAGGCATAACGAAGAGGATCTACCCCCTCTTTAGCGAAAAATGTGGAAATCTCCGGATGAAGACGGCTGGTTGAGCGATTCATATCACCCCAGTTTCCAGGTTTTTTCTCCCCCGTATCCTTTTTCTTTTTGCCCATGGTCTTTTCTTTGGCAAGACGGATAAGTTCAGGAGTTACAACCCCAATCCCCTTACTGCGGGCATATGTTTCCACACCTCTCCTGGCCATTGGCCGAACAAAAGGCGGTACCTTTTCAAAATATGATTCTGCTTCTTCAGTCCACTGCACTGGCAAGCTCCCTGTCTTCTTCTTTTTTCGGTTTATTCCGCGGACTACTGATTACTCCAGTACGTTCTGACACCATAATGCGTAGAAGGGGCAAAGATTTCCCTGAGCTGAGATAGTGCTCTTTATAACCGCTGTACTCATCATTTTTCAGCCGAAGCTGCTCTTCAAGTTTGTCCCAGGCTCTAGCCACATCCGCTGGATTGGTAAGTTTTTCAAAGGCTGCAATACCAAAACAGGAAACCGCCCGATACCGCCTGCACTGTGCATCAGAATCACATATTTTGACACAAACAGCCTGTGTTGAAGCGAGACATTCTGCTGTCTTCCCTCTTGGATGAACCAGTCCACAAAGATCACCATTTTCCAGAAAATAGCTGAACTCTATGGCGTAGGGTCGACAGTCAGGATCTACCATACAGAGTGTAGCCCAACCAAACCCTTCAAGCAGAGCATCAATTTCATTATCTTTCATTTTTCTCATGGAAATACTCCTTTCTATACGGATAAACGCTTACTGAGGTACTGGAAAACGCCCACAGTACCAAGTTTACTAGAAATTTTGATGTATGGTGAACGTTACTTGCTCGACAACCCTGCCAAATTCAAGCGTCACATTTCCAAAGCCATACCAGAGATCCGTTACTATTTCGGCAAAATCCCCGGCAGATAGAAATCCAAAGGCCACAATGGGCAGGCAGTACTTAACTGGTGAATTTGTCATCGTTTTTTTCTATTCAATTCAAAATTAATCGTTGTGGTCATCCAGGTAGCCACTGATCTGTTGTTTTTTATTCCAGGGTTAAAACGCCATCTCATCACTGCCTCCCGTACACTTTTAGCAAATGTTCCCGCAGGTTTATCATGAATAATCTCAAGTCCTTCCACCCGCCCTTTTTTATTCACCAGAAATCTGATTTCAACAAATCCGGTCACATTCATGCGTCTTGCACGATAGGGATAACCTGGCTTATCCTTACTTATTGCAGCCGGAATACTATCCACCTGTGCCTGTTCATAAGTTGCTGGTTCAGGTATAACTTCAACTACTGTTTTACAGATGCGGGAGGCGCAACTGAGGTCGGTGCCACTACAGCTTTTGGAGCTATTTTCTTCTTTTTCTGGACAGCCTTTATAGGTTTTGGTGCTGTTTTATCCAGCTTTTTTATTGCTTCCTTCACCACAGGCGGTGGCTCCGGAACAATTTTCTGAACCTCTTGCAGAACCGGTTCCGGTTCAGGTTCCAGCGAGGGAAGAACCTCTTCCGAAACCGATTCCGCAAGCTCCGGAGGAGATGCCGGAGTGACCTTGGGTTCAGGTGGAACAATCCGGTATTCCAGATTGACCACATTCTGTATGTCGCTACTTTTACTGGCAAGGGACACCAGGTTATTCATGTTTTGTGAGAACAGTAACAAGAGAACAACAAGCAACAGCAGGCTTGATGCTATGTTCCATTGGCGGCTCTGCCGATCAAGAATATCGACTGTTCCGCTACTGTTCAGCAGGTTCTGTGGTGACGAGTAAATCATCGCATTTATTGAGTTTGGCGAAATCAATTACCGCCAAAAAATCCTGAAAATACGTTTGCCGATCGACAAAAAGATTAATTGCAGAATCATGTTCTCTGGTGGCCACACCCTGGATAATTCCAATAAATGGATTTGCTTTCTGCTGAGATTTATCCGTAACCTTGATCTCAAGTGCTTCCACACGTTTGAAAAACAATTTAAAATCTCTGTATACCCAGCGTAAGTAGAGGCTGTTCTTGATAAAGAGATAGAGACTGACAAATGCCAGGATTATCAACGCTATTCCGCAAACTCCGGTATTTCGTACAAAACAATCAATTGAGTTATGCTGCCTTCTTGTTGCAGCTACAGTTTTTACATTTTCCACAACCACCGTGACCATGCTTTTTCTTTCTCTTTTTATTCACAATCACTTTTGCTGAATCATGGCCGATATCAAACCCTTTCTCACCAGTGAGATACACTTTCTCTTTTGGTACATCGATAAATCCCATCAGATTGTTGAAGGTGGACCTTGAATTCGGCTTAACATCTGTTATTTGTGCAGTATGTATAAAAACATTTCCTGTCCCGATATAGGATTTCGCGATTACCATGGTAAGCTTTGCTGCTGTTTCCGGGCTAAACATTCCTTTAAGTTTGATGTGAAGATTACCGTTACGCTGATCCGTATTGATTACTGCCATGTCCATTCTCTTGTTCTCCTGTTTTGTTGTGTTGTTTCTGTTTGCTTACTGAACTATTTCCGTCAAACCTTTAGCAAGTGATGACAACCCGGAACTTCGCATCATCACATAGGGTTTCTGATAGCGTTTGCAAATTTTCTTAACGCAGGTGCAGGCATCATGGCTAACACAATCTATGGGGCAAAGAACTGCATCTGCACTACTGAGCATCTTCGGTAAAATAGTCCGCGAAGCCTCTTTGCCGCCATCATGGTGGAGGAATCTCCCGCCATGGTTTTCTATAAGCTGTCTGTAATGCGATACCATTTTATGCAAGCCTCCAACGTAGAGTATGGTTTTTCCGCAAAGGTCAGGTCCCGGACAACGATTTGTGTCTTGATCACCACATGTGGAACAACTACATGAAGCATCCATTGCTCCAAGCATCGCTGTCTCCATGGAAAGAACTTCCCGCTGAATGACTGCAATATTTTCTTCAAGTTTAGCATTTTTCAACGTCAACTCTTGAGAAGTACTATTTGCCAGATCAAACAGATCACGACTATCGGCTAATGCCCTTTTTAAGGTTTCAATTTCTGCAGAAAATTCAACATTTCGCTTATTACTTTCGCTGAGCTGCTTTTTTAACTTTTCCATCTTTTCCGATAAACTTGAACCAGCAA
>DQVD01000094.1 GCA_015661935.1 Desulfocapsa sulfexigens
AGGTAGCGACGATTATGGGGCTGGGTGATAAGGATTGCATCAATTTTCTTTCTGCGCAGTCCTGCCTGGATTTTTTTGATACGTTTTGCAATACTCATCCGGAAAACCGCTGCATAAGGATTTCTTTACGTTGGTCAAAAGCCTGGGTGTATTGATCATTCAGATTTGTTTGAGCCTGTGCCAACTCTTTTTGATACTGGGGGTGCATGGACGGATCAATTGTATTGGGATCGGGGGCCTCTCCTGTCTTCTCCTGAAGCTGCTGAGCTAACTGTGCCCGGATTGCGTCTTCAAGCTGCGTTTTCATCTGTTCCCTGTGCTGGGCGTACTGCTCTAAAAGTTGCGTCAGTTCAGTGCAGACAGATTCCACTTCACCGCCTGTTTCTCCGGAGAGATCAAGGAGGCCTGTAAGGGCAGTGGCACTGCTGTTCAGAAGCATATCATCCCGTGGAATAACAATGTTGCGAATCAGAGCCTTTGCCATTCCCCGGCGCAGAGCCATTTGGTTCTCAGATACTTCCTGCTCCAGAAGCTCTGTTAGTCCCGATTGCTTTCCACTTAAGAAATCAGCAACTAAACGCATACCTCGTTGTTCGATTTCCTTGTCTGCGGGAATATCTTCTGCGCGTGCAGCCATTCTTGCTGCACGCTCCATAACCATATCCAGTGTACTTCGTATCTCAGCCATAATGTCCTGTTTGGGTAGTGAAAAAAGAATAATTAACCAAGTCTATTTGTAACACAGCAGATATTTATCTTCATTGAAAATAATGGCCGTGATTTTGATACCACAAGGGTAAGAATTTGCGTTGCTTGCTTTTGCAGTCTCTGCACAACGCCCGACGCTCGTTCTACCGCTCTGCAGTGTTACCAGTGATCCCTGTTCAGGAAGAAAGGCAGTTCACTGGATAAGTGGTTTATCAGAAAAATTCTTTGAAAAAAAACAGGAAATTGTTCTGTAAGGCACTAATTGGCAGGAGATTTTTTTCTTAACCTGGCACTGAAAAAGCCATCAATCTCTGGTCCTGGCAAGGGTGCAAAGTATCCGTTTGTAATAAAAGTATGCGCTGTAGATGGCAGGAATACTGTGCAGTCTTCCAATGAAAAATCGGGGTTGCGGGTTAGGAATTGTTCAATGACCTGTTCATTTTCTTCTGTCTCAAGGGAACATGTGGCGTATACCAGGATGCCATGGGGGGTAAGAAGTCCTGTTGCAGATTGTAGTAGTTCAAGCTGAGTTTCCTGGTAATGCTTGAAATCTTCAACTCTTCTGTTCCAGCGGATATCGGGGTGGCGGCGAGTGACACCAGTACCTGAGCAGGGTGCATCAAGCAGGATTCCGTGAAAGCGTTTACTGCTTGAAATTGCAAAATCCTGCAAACTGCCTGGAAAAATGGGGACGTCCAATGATGGGTGCAAACGAGCCATATTTTCTTTGAATTTTTGCCGACGTGCTTTGTCGGGTTCTACTGCTGAGATTCTGGCTTGAACGTGCTCTGCGAGCTGAATCAGGACACTGGTTTTACCGCCAACTCCGGTGCAGGCATCAAGGTATTCACCATTTTGTATCATGGGGCCAAGGAGATGAGTAAGGAGTTGGGCCCCCTGATCCTGAACCTGAAAATATCCTTCATCAAACCCTGGCAGTTCATTTATTCCACCGTGAAAATCCTCAAGGATCAGGGCGTCATTACAATAGATTCCGTGACGGGTATCTATCTCATTCTTGTCCAGGGTCTCTCTGAATGACTTCCGGTCAGTGAAGCAGGAGTTAATTTGCAGGCTGAAAACAGCTTGTTCATTATTTTGTCTGCAAATACGTGTGGCTTCTTTTTTTCCGTACTGCTTTTCCCAACGTTCAACAAGCCAGTGGGGATGATTGAGGACAGGCCGGGCAGGGTCTTCAATCAGGGCCAGAAGTTCTTCTTGCTTGCGGATGCTGTTACGAAGTACACCATTTACAAATCCATGGAGTCTTTTGGGGAGCCGTGCGGCTTTCACAGCTTTGACAGATTCATTGACTGCCGCAGATTCCGGAATACGGTCAAGAAACATAATCTGATACAGTCCAACCCGCAGAGCTTGAAGGATGAATGGCTTGAATTTCCTGAGTGGTTGACTGCAGAGATACTGCAGCATGATATCGAGTGATTCCCGGTTGCGTAACAGGCCGTAAATAATATTATTTGCAAGTTGTCGATCATTGCTTTCCAGCGGATTCTCTGCAAGAATAGCATTGAAGATATTCTTAACCGGTTTTCGGCTCTTTTGCAGTTCGCAGAGGGTTTTGATCGCAACAAAGCGTGCGGATTTCTTTTGTGTCGGTGGCAAGGAGATTCGTAAGCTCAGGCAGTGGGGACATGATGCCCTGCGGGCACATTCAGAAGACAGAAACCAGAGGACAGATGCCAGAATAGTTCGCAGCCTGCGGCTGAAATAACTACAGATGGTATTTATCTGGCATCCTCTTCCGGGAATGATTCACACAGAAGCTTTGTTTTTCCGATACATGTACATAGAAATACAAAGTAAAAAAAAATATTTATTTATATATAGCTATTCTTTTAATGGTTTTTCCTCAGTATAAGAGATCTTAACTTTATCAGAGAATTTCTTTGAAAAAACAGGGAATTGTTCTGTAAGGCACGAATCTGATATCTCCGAATTACTTCCAGTAAGAACTTTATAGTCGGCTCCGTGTTTTTTACCATAGCATTGTTTAAAATTCCAGGGAAGAAAAAGAAATCTGGATATTCGACATGAGGCCTGTATGAAATTATCGAGGGCTTGTAATGGGCAACCAGTTGATTTATTAAACAAGCACGAAGGGTATGGTCTACGTCATAAAATGCTTAAAAACCAATATATTGTGGAGTAGATGTGGATATTGGGATTTGCTCGGTGTATTTTGTAGACAGCTAAGTGCTCAACCACAATAGGTGGTATGCTTAAAACTCAAACCCTTATGTCGAATAGCCAGGTTTATTATCTTTATGGTAGACATTATTAGTGGGTTTTGGTAAAATGGGCGCCAATAAAATGATGATGTTGAAGAGGTAGGTTGCAGGCGTCTGTAACTTGGTAGTGTTAAAAAAATATTCTTTTTACAGGAGAGTATCATATGAAAAAGATTACATGGACACTTGTTGCCACGGTTGCAACTCTTGTCATTTCTGCCGGTTTTTCCCAGGCATCCACCAAAGAAGAAGTTCAGAAACGCGGCATGTTCCAGTGTGGAGTTTCCACAGGTCTTCCAGGGTTTTCCATTGCTGATGAAAAAGGCGTCTGGGCCGGTATTGATGTTGATGTTTGTAAGGCTATTGCAGCAGCAACACTTGGTGATGCTACCAAAATCAAATATGTACCATTAAATGCCAAAGA
>DQVD01000389.1 GCA_015661935.1 Desulfocapsa sulfexigens
GATGCATTACTCCGCTAATTCTTTTTGTGTGAGAAAAAAGACCTGCTACAAGACAAAGCGATCAAAATGATACCACTGCAAAGGGTGAGCACGCAGCTCTTCTTCCAATAAATCGGCATATTGTTGTGCTGCTTCCTGTATTAATTTTGTCCGATCTTTTCTATTTGCAGGGCGAATATAAATGGGATCTGCAAAACGAAACGTATATTTATTTTTCCCAACCCGAGAACTAAAAAAGCACAGTATTGGCGCACCGGACACCAACGCGAAAATATAAGGTGCTTCGGGAAGTTCTGCTTTTCGCCCCATAAAATTCACCTGGATATTGCGTTGATCAGCGCGCCAGATGATATCGCCTGTCATGGAGACAATGCCTCCATCCTGCAAAAAACGAATACCCTCCAATGCATCAAATGGTGAACCACCATCCCGCGGAACACCTATTATTTTCACTCCGGAATCCTGGAGTCGCTCTTTCTGTAGGGCCTCCACCCCCTCTTTTTCTTTAGTACCCATATACAAAAGGATGTTCGACCTGGTTTTCTGCTGTTTCAGAAGGTGAGCGGCAATCTCCCAATTTCCCTGGTGAGACATGAGCAGGATTGCACCTTTATGATGCTGCACTAACTCAAGTTTTTCCCAGCCATCTGATTGGAAGACTGTTTTCAAGCCTTTGCCTGCAAGAAACCGATCATAATGGATACTGGTAAAATTCTGATACTGACGGAAAGCACACAATCTGTGATAAAAACTACTTTTTTCAGGATAGAGGAGACGATAAAAGCGACGACTCTCCCCCACGTTCTTTGAAAAAAGAAAATACCCGGTGGCAATACATTTCGCTGCAATAAAAAATAGCCAGGAGCCCATGTTTCCCGGAATTTTTTCAAGGAATGTATACCAAAATCCTTTCACTTTTGTTTCCATCCGGTAAAGATACGTTTAATAATGAGTCTGCTAAATGTGGCAGAGTTTCTAAAAAAATCTTTCCAGGGCTGAAAGTGGGAAATACGTTCCGCACCCTTCTGATACACAACCTGCACCGGAGCCTGAATAATCGGGATAGCTTTTTGATGCGCAATGACGAGGATTTCCACTTCATACTGAAAACGCAAAGCACGCACTTCAAGCGCAAGGACGTCCGGCAAGGGATACAATCTAAAACCGGACTGTGAATCATTTATTTGCGGGCCGCCGGAAACCCATACCCAGAAATTAGAAAACCCTCTTCCGAATCTGGAGGTCCAAGGGGCATTTTCCCCATCCATTCCCTGCCGTACTCCAATAACAATGGGGCGTTGGGCACCCTTCACAGCATTAAGAAGATTTTCGATATCTTCAGGCTTATGCTGTCCGTCTGCATCAAGTGTTACAGCCCAATGGGAAGACTCGGCCGCTGCTTTAAAACCTGTTCGTAAAGCTGCACCCTTTCCCAAATTATGGGAATGAGTAAGCACTGTGATACCTTCCAGGGAAGAGAGCACTTCAGCCGTACCATCCGTTGATCCATCATCCACAACAAAAACAGGATATCCAAGAGCAACAGTTTTTAACACCACATTACTGATACGTGTTCCATGATTATACACCGGAATAACGATGGCTACTTTGCTTCGATTCAGCATGCTGCCTCACTGCGTGGTGCAAAGGCAATACTCCAGGTTCCAGGCCCCATATGAACACCTGAAGTAAGTGAAAGGGGTACCAGCAGAATCTCAGCCTCTGGAATATGTTTGCGGATTTGCGGCTCAACAACCTGCCTCACCCACTCTTTATTATCCGTATACTGCAGCAGTACAAACAAAGCAGTACCCGCATGATTCTCAATTCTACCACAGGCAAAATTAAGCTGGGCTCCCCGATTTCGCACCACACCCATCTTGCGCACCCCTTCAAAACCGGGACTGATCACAGGTTTCATATGCAGCAGATCACCAAAAAAGCCCTTCGCTTTGGATACACGTCCACCCGCCACCAGATGTTTCAATTCATGGATAAAAACATACTCTTCTGCCTGCCGGGTAAGTTCTTCTGCATACTCATTCACCTCTCCTACACTGGCACCTGTTTCAGCAAGGCGAGCCGTAAGCAGTGCAATCACAGCAAGTCTTCCAGATGCGGCCCCCGTATCAATCACCGCAAACTGAGCATCAGAATCATTATCTTTCTGCCAATCAACGGCAATGGAATAATTCCCGGTAAAAGCGGAACCAGTACAGAGGTACAACACCTTTTTGTACTGATGGACAGCTGCCTGATAATGAAGATATCGTTCATGATTGGATGCCTGAGCCGTGGTCACACGCGTCCCTTCTTTCATGGTGGAATAGAGTTGTTCCGGAGAAAAAAGGCTTTCTGGTTTCACCAAATCGTGCACTAAGATATAACTATCCAGTAAAATGATTCCATATATGCGTGCAAGCTCCAAAGGAATAGACCCTGCTGCATCACTCATTATCCTGACACGATTGTTGGGAAAACATTTCCGGATGCCTGCCCCGATCATTGGATCCATAGCCTCACCTGACCAGTCCTGAACTTCACCCAACAAAGAAAGTTTATCCCGTAACTGTTCAGGGTTTCTGGTGTGGATATGTACTTTTACACCGGAATCATCCGGCACAAGAACAACACTGTTACCAAGATTTTCCATTCTGCCAAGAAGTTCATCCCGTTCACCATCGGTTGCAAGATGCGCCTCCACGCAATATTCATCAGAGCTTGGCGGCTGAAATGAAGCGTTGATGGAAAGAGTGTCGCCAAACAGCTCAGGTACAGAACTGATTTCTGTTTTGTGTCCGGTAAGATCCCGAAAAAAACCATCAAAGAAACAGAACATCCCCAAGGCCCCGGCATCGACGACTCCGGCATCGGAAAGCTCCGACAATTGTTTTTCAGTGGCAAGCACAGCTTTGTACAGATGATCTCTAATCGTTACATAAGCAAGAACTGTTTCTCTTTCCTCTGGAAGCAACAGACAGAGTGCATCAAAAACTTCAAGCATGGTTCCGGGAGAGGGATCGGCAATTGCCTTCCATGCCTGTTCCCTGCCTTTTTGGGCTGCCCCGGAAAGTCCATTTCCCATAGAGCTAAAAAACTCCCGGAAAAAGGCCACAGCAATATTACCGGAATTGCCACGACCACTTAAAGACAGTTGAGCCACAACCGTATCCAGGTCTGTGCCGCATTCCCGCAGAGGTGCAAGACTTACCCGAAGATTCATTCCGGTATCACCATCTGCCACAGGAAAAACATTGATACGATCAAGAAGATCAGACCAGACAGTCAGATTTTCGTATCCGGCAATGGCTGCTGCCGCAATTTTCCGTCGATGTCTGCTATTTTCCATTTATCAAACAACAGCTTTTACAGGCCGTAGGTCTCGTTTGTACATTTTATTATTTGCGCATTTTGAAACTGTTTAGGAACGGGGACGAAATAACTTCCTCATGTAGGCGCTCAGATTTAGTGCCTGACAGAACAATTTCTTGTTTTTTTTCAAAGAAATTTCCTGATAAGGACTTATCCAGTGAACTGCCTTTCTTCCTGAACAGGGTTAGGTTATATTTGATTGATCTGAAGCTGAGATTGCATA
>DQVD01000283.1 GCA_015661935.1 Desulfocapsa sulfexigens
CTTTCGACCTCACTGCTCATTATTCCAGCCTCTTTACTTGCCAACCGAGAACAGGAGATAAAAAAAACTTCTTTCCGGATTTTAAAGGTGTTCTTTGCCCATCCATTTATGCATAAACCTCACAGGGTAAAGACAGTGATGGGCGTTGAGACAAAATACAATGAAACTCTCAGTTGCCACCTGTAATTCAAAACCTGTTCCGTAGTTTTTGTGTACAATTATTTTTTGGTGGTATAAATTATTGCATCTACCATGGCAAGTTTTTCTAGCAGGGCAATGTCTGCAGCTGCAAGAGCGGTGGTTTCATCAAATGGAATAACCGGCGTTTTTTTCACATACCCTGCAGCAAGCAATACTTTTCCCGATAATCATCTACTCTGCTGCTGGTCGCAACTCCCCGTAACTCTTCGAGTGAAGTTTTGGGAATAAGAATTAGTACTTACAGAACAATTTCTCGTTTTTTCAAAGAAATTTTCTGATAAGGCACTTATCCAGTAAACTGCCTTTCTTCCTGAACAGGGTTAGCATCTTATCCTTTTCTATGGCCGTCAATTTTTGCTTTACCTTAAGGTTAAGGTTAAGATGCTCCCGAACCGGTTTCGGTATCACCATTTGATATTTACTTGAAATTGTTGCTTGTATTACACCCCCATATTTTGTACCGATATGAATATTGTACGATTTTGGTGGGTTTGTGTCAAGCCAAGAGAAAACAGGAGGCACGGGAAGGAGGACGTATTCAAACGGGGTTTAGGGTTCGACAAGACATAACATGGACATTTACGATTGAAAAATTCCAGGTTATTCCTTGCCGCCTCCTAACACTGATTCAATAACCTTCCTCAACCCGTCCAGGTCAAAAGGTTTTGCAACAGCACCGCAGAAGCCATGTTCACGGTACCTGGCCATTATCGGATCAGTTGAATAGCCGCTGGCAACGATAATTTTTGTCTCCGGGGCTATTTGCAGGAGTTTCCTGGAGGCCTCCCGGCCACCCATGCCACCGGGAATTGTTAAATCCATGATCACAAGATCAACAGACATGCCGCTATGCTGCAATTCCTGATACTTATTAATGGCCTGATCGCCGTCCACCACCAAAACCGCTTCATGTCCGAGTGTGGTGAGTTGCGCCCGTACCAAATCGCGTATCATCTCATCATCGTCCATTACCATTATCCTCGCCGCCTTCACAGCTGGTCTTGTTTGTAACGTTTTGGGAATTACTGTATCGGTGGAGTGCATAGCCGGCAGGAAAACAGTAAAGGTTGTCCCCTTCCCGGGGATGGATTGTACGGTGATATGCCCATCATGTTTATTGATAATTGAATGACAGATAGCCAGCCCAAGTCCGTTGCCCTCCTGTTTAGTTGAGAAATAGGGATCAAAGATCTTTGAAAGAGCTTCCTTTGGAATACCAATACCAGTATCCTGTATAACGATACGAATAAAATCACCCTTGGGTACACTCAGAAACGCCTCCGCAGCAACGTCATGAACATTCGCGCAATGGACTTGTATAGTCCCACCCTCAGGCATGGCATGTTTAGCATTTATTACAATATTCTGAATTACCTGGCTAATCTGGCCGTTATCCGCCTCAACCGTCCACAGATCATCAGGAAAGTTAAAAGTGCATTTTATTTTACTGCCGCGAAGTACAAAGTTTGCAGATTCGGTGATTGTTGAAGTCAATGAAATCGTTTCTTTGACAGGATCTCCACCTTTGGAAAAAGTGAGTAACTGATTGGTTAACGTTGTTGCTCGTTTCGTTGCTTTTTTGGCATCTGAAAGTAGTTGGCCTGTTTCAATATCTTCTGCGGCTATACGATATTTGGCCAGTTCTATATTGCCGAGGATAGCAGATAAAATATTATTAAAATCATGCGCAATTCCGCCGGCAAGGACTCCTACTGATTCCAGTTTCCTGACTTTCAGTAGTTCTTCTTCTGTTTTTCTTTCATGGGTTACATCCCGAAATACCAGTACCACTCCTACAATATTACTGTTACCATCTCGAATTGGTGCACTACTGTCAACAATGGATCGGATTGTACCGTTTTTTGCTATCAACCCGGTATGGTTGGCTAATCCGACTATTCGCCCAAGCTCAAGAACTCGTTTTATTGGACTTGAACATTTCTGAGCAGTTTTCTCATTGATGATATGAAAAATTTTGGTGGACGGTTGTCCCTTGGCTTCTTCCTGAGTCCAGCCGGTTAATTCTTCAGCCACCCTATTTAAAAGAACAACATTCCCTTTTGTGTCTGTGGTAATAACCCCATCGCCTATACTGCGAAGCGTAACGGTTAACAGTTCTTTCTCCTTCTCAATTTGGCGAACCTGCTCAGCTACTTTTCTCTCAAGCCCTTTATGATGTTCAGCTAGATCCATTGCATATTGGATTCGCTCCAGAGTTCCTGCGGCAATATCGGCTACTGCAATGAGGAACTGAATTGTTTCCTCATCTCTGGATGTTCTTTCAGCTATATGTACATTTATCAATCCCAAAACGTGCGTAGCAGTTTTGATTGGCACACAATAATGGCCGTGAGGATCTATATTTGGTAATAATCTTTCATGATGCTGGTCAATATGGTCAGCATAGAGTATGTTACCAGTGGCGGCGGCTTTGCCGCACAGGCATTGACCGAGTTCAACTCTTTGGCAAAATTCCTGTTCTTCCTTCGTTAAATCTGTTTGTGCCTGCATTAGCAATGCATTTTTTTGTTTGTCCAGTAGAAATATTGTTCCTTTTCTCTGAATCTGTAGGATATCCGTGTTAACCAACATATCCAAAATCCGTTGCAGGAATGTTGCTTTATCATTGCTCTTCAGCGACAGCTCAAGAATTGAATTGAAAATTGAACGTTTTACAACTTCAGCATACGCCTCCCGGGAATGATCCTCAATCATTGCCTCAAGGATTGCTACTTTACTGTTCAGTCTGGAGATTCTTTTTTGAGATGTTTCCTGATTGAAAGCCATGGAGAAATTAGTCTACTTTGAGGTGATCAGAAAAATTAAGCTCAAATATACACTGTTGTCCATTCGTGAAAACACATTCAATTTGTTTCATTGTAAATGGGATACCGTAATAATCACCAAGACCTGCAATCAACCCCTCAGCCAGGTGACAAAGTCGTCGTTTCGAGCGGTATGTGAGGATCAATTGATCAGGCGTTTCCTTGTCAATGGAAAACTCTGGTAATTCGGCATTTTTATATAATTTTTTTATCTCAATCTGGTGAATGTAAGCAATAGTATTGAGGAACTCTTTGGGGTGCTCATAACTTGTAAAAAAGTTAGAGTATCTTTCGGCCTGCTTCGGCAGAGCATAGCGGCCCATATCCCGTAGAAGATCAGGCAC
>DQVD01000237.1 GCA_015661935.1 Desulfocapsa sulfexigens
GGAGCTAAGAAAGATGAAGGGGATGACACGATTTTCGCAAACGGTGGCGAGAAATGCGTAGTTTCCACCACCATCAGTCCACCCGCTGAAGGGCAGGTAAAATTTTCCGGTACATTCTGGCGTGCAGAGGCAAATGAAGAAATTGAAGAAGGCGAAGTTGTTGAAATAGTCGAACAGAACAATCTGCTTATCACTGTAAAGAAATCCTCTTAATCCCGATTCCCTTTTAAGGAGAAAAATATGGAAACTTTTATCGCCCTTGGCGTCATCATTGCTTTTATAATTTTTGTTCTCGCCAAAACTGCTGTGGTTGTACCACAGCGCATGGAAGTCGTCGTGGAGCGACTTGGAAAATACAAAACTACTCTACAGGCAGGCCTTCACATCCTGATCCCCTTCATTGATAAGGTCGCCTACAAACGAAGTCTTAAAGAAGAGCCCATTGATATTGAAGCCCAAACCTGTATTACGGCAGATAATGTCACTCTTGAGATTGATGGTATTTTATATATTCAGGTTATTAATACCAAAAAATCAGCATACGGGATTGACAATTTCCACTTTGCTGCAGCCCAGCTTGCTCAGACAAGCCTCCGTTCTGCCATTGGTAAGATTGACTTGGACAAAACTTTTGAAGCGAGAGAAACATTAAATGGACAGGTTGTTATAGCACTCGACGAAGCCGCTGAGAACTGGGGCGTTAAAGTCCTTCGGTATGAAATCAAAGATATCAAGCCACCACGCACTGTCCTTGAGGCCATGGAAAAGCAGATGAAAGCAGAGCGGGAAAAGCGTGCTGAAATCGCGCGTTCTGAAGGTGAAAAACGGGCCATCATCAACCGCGCCGAAGGTGATAGAGCAGAGGCCATTGCTCTTTCAGAAGGTGAAAAGATGAAACGGATTAATGAAGCTGAAGGAAAAGCCCAAGAAATCACCATGGTGGCAGAAGCCACTGCACAGGGTATTCGTAAAGTTGCAGAGGCTCTAAACATGCCCGGTGGAACTGAAGCTGCTAATCTCGAAGTTGCAAAAAGTTATGTCCGCGAATTTGGAAACCTGGCGAAAGAAAACAATACCATGATTCTGCCTGCCAATTTAACCGATGTAGCGGCCATGGTGACAGCTACCATGTCTACTATTAAACAGACCAAGGCTCAATCTGCAGGATCTACCCGTCCTCGCGCTCCTCAGGTGTAAACAACTTTTCCATTTCATATCCTGAGATGTATTTGCTCAGACATGAAATGGAAAAAACACAGGTGTCAAAAATACCGTGATCACACCAACCAGAATGGAAAGCGGGATACCAATCTTCACAAAGTTGCCAAAACTATAAGGAGACATTCTGACTATTTCCGCCCCTTTTTATCCCTGTTTTTATCACGTATAAATAGTTGAATGGGAACCTTATCGAGGCCAAGCCCATCACGAAACCTGTTTGTCAGGTATCGTTCATATGAAAAATGAACACCTTTGGAACTATTGCTCATAATCACAAACTTTGGCGGACTGCTCCCCACCTGGGAGGTATAATAAAACTTGAGTCGTTTATTCTTGTAAATCGGCGGCGAATGATCATCCACCGCGTCCTGCAAAAGCCTGTTGAGAGCGGATGTCGGGAAAACAGAAGTAAACTGTTTATACACAGATCCTATGGTCGGGAAGAGTCGTTTAATTCCGTAACCTGTAAGTGCAGAAGCCGTAAGAAGTGGAGCAAAGCCAACAAATGGAACAGCCAGGGAAATTTCTCCCATAATCTGTTTCTGGCGCTCTTTATCATCTTTTACCAGATCCCATTTATTAACCACCAGAATCAATCCTCTGCCCTGCTCCTGGATGTAACCGATTACTTTAGTGTCCTGTTCAGTAATACCTTCTTCTGCATCAATTAGGACAACTGCAATATCACATTTTCCAAGTGCAGCGAGAGTCTTTAAGATGGAAAACTTCTCCAGTTTCTCCCTGGTTTTCCCTTTTCTTCTAATTCCTGCTGTATCAATAAGCAAATAGCTGTATTTACCATGAGTGAGCAGAGTATCCACAGAATCCCGGGTTGTGCCTGACACCTCCGACACTACCATTCGATTTTGTCCGAGAATCTGGTTTATCATGGAGGACTTCCCAACATTAGGACGTCCCAAAAATGCCACTTTCACCGTACCTTCGGGAAGATCGAGTTCCTCTGTATTGTCAAGAAGCCGTTCTCCCAGAGCGTCCATAAGGGTAAAATAACCATACTTATGCTCAGCAGATACTGCCCACAACTCATCCACCCCAAGTTCATAAAACTGGGACATTTGTTCCAGCTCCTGTTCCGGGCCATCAATCTTATTAACCACATAAAAAATGGTTTTTTGGGTTCGGCGCAGAAGATTGGCAACTTCTTTATCCGCAGGAGTCACGCCCTCACGACCATCGAGTAAAAAGAGTATAATATCCGCCTCTTCAATTGCAGCCAGTGCCTGGTTACGGATATGTCCACCCATGGCATCACCGCTTGCATCTTCAATGCCTCCGGTGTCTACAATCATGAACAATTTATCATTCCACACCACCTTTTCATAATGGCGATCACGGGTAACACCGGGAGTATGATCAACGAGGGCTTTTCTGGAGCCTGTAATACGGTTGAACAAGGTTGATTTCCCGACGTTGGGACGACCAACCAGAGCAACTATCGAATGGGTTTGGATAGGCATAATGGATTATTATTTAATGTCAGCTATGAATTTGTCGGATGACTCAATTGCGATGTTCATGGATTTAATCAACTCACTAATCTGCCCTTCAAGATTGGCAAATTCAGACTGCAGCGATCCGATAGCCTGAGCATTCAGGTTGTGTTTCATAAAAAGAACATTGTCATGAAAGATCCTCAAAACCGGCTCCATGGTCTGCTCTGCGGTTTTCATAGAAGCAATCATATCATTATAGCGTACCTTAGTCGCTTTTAACTGCTTTTCACTCGAACGTCTTAACTCTTTGCTCTCATATTGCTTGAGTTCGCTCCTCCACTCTTTGAAAAGAGCTTTAGCCACAGATTCAATTTTATCTATACGTGTGGAAACATTATCTGCAGCCTTTTTACTCTTTTCATACTCTTTATTGAGTTTGTCATAGGCTTTTTTTAGATCGGTCTCTTCCAGTTTTACTACAGAATCAAACTGCTCAAGGGCTGATTTAAACTGTTTTTGCGCAGTCGCCTGGGAATCACGGCCATCTTCCACGCGATCAACAAGAATATCACGTTTGTGGACACCAACTTTTTCCATAGCACCATAGTATGTGCTGGAACAGGCACTAATAAAGGACAACAAAAAAATACAAGAACAGAAAAACAAAATTTCTTTAGACCGCAATCTCATGGTATCGACCTCTGGTAATTGTTATGAGTTAAAATCATATTATAAAGGAAGTATACTATACTGAAGGACGTCTGCTGGCTATAAATAAACGCAAGAAAAAAAATGGAAGAAATAAGAATTTATTCCCAGATTCCAGTAATTGGACTCTTACAGGAAGGGAATATGTTTTGATAACAACAAAAAAAAATCGAATGAAAAAGGCCGCAACCTTACGACAACAAGATATCACTTTAGTGCCTTACAGAAC
>DQVD01000242.1 GCA_015661935.1 Desulfocapsa sulfexigens
GAACAGAAATTTTCAGGTATTGAAGAATTGTCGAATCAGATTGCAAAAGATGTTGTTCGCGCAAAAGAAGTTCTTAGGGAACAGCAGAACGAATTGACTCTGTCATGCGAAGAACACTTTAATCGATAATCAGATCTTGGGTGGTGAATGCTACAGGAATTTTCTTCTTGCATGTAAGTGGATGGTGTCTATAGTGTACTCGCTTCAACTCAATATTAATGGAGTAGTGTTATGTTTCCGGCATTAAGCCGTCAATGAAATTTATCTTAAAACTTAATACTTAACACTTAGATACTCACTGAAATAGAGGAAAATCATGGATCAGGAAAATATAGAGAACGTTGAAAATTTGGCCGAAGACCTGCCTAGAGTTATTGCAGAGATGGAGAAAAAATGTAAGCAGGCTCCTGATAATGTAGTCGCCTGGCATCATCTTGGCCTTGTTTATATGAAGGCCGGAAGAATTGAAGATGCAATAGAGAGTCTTGAAAAATGTATCGTAATAGATGACCAGGCTAATCAGCCCATGATTAATCTTGGAGCTATTTATTTTGGTCAGGGTAATCTTGATAAAGCCCAGGAACTGAATGAGATGGCAATTGCGGTTCAACCTGATCTTTCAGCTCAGGCTTACGCAAACCTTGGCCTAATCTGGCAACAGCGAAATGAAATGGACAAATCCATTGTCTTCTATGAAAAAGCCATTCAATATGACCCAAAACTTGCCACTGTATGGATGAATCTCACCTCTGTTCTCACCATGAAAGGAGAGGACGAGCGCGCTTTAAAATCGGCACGCAAGGCAACTGAGCTTGAACCGGATTCTGCCCTTGCTCAAAATAATCTTGCCGTGGCGCTCTTTTTCAGTGGAGATTTTGCCACTGCAAAAAATCACATAGAAAAAGCCAGGGAATTGGGCTACTCTGTTGATCCTAATTTTGAAGCCGCTCTGGAAGAAAAACTGGCATAAAAAGGATTCGTACGATCCTGTATTGTGTTTGTGAGTGTAGCACTGTTGAAAAATGTCTGAAAAGTTATAGAAAAAGAGTATGAAAAAGCAAAAAATTACCACTGCTCCCTGGTGTCCTTTCTGTGGGCAGAAAGTTGCTCGGGCAACTGATGCTATTGAACGGAGAATGCAGGAGTTTCAGGTAGGGCGTTGCGAGTGCGGTGCCGTTTATAGCTGCGATCCCACCGGGCATAATGTTGGTTCTGCAATGGTTGAAACACTGGTTTTCGCCTGCAATGATAACTGGGATTTTGCCTGGGATCTGATGCCGGAAGATGACTACCTCACAGGTCGTATAGAAGATTATGATGACGTTACTCATCAGGTGATAAATACAAGAAATATTGATGGACGCCCTGTTCGGGGCGTGCTCTATTTCGTTCGTTTGCACACAGAGATCGCAGAGATTGCGAAGCGGGTAAAAATAAAACAGGATGCTCTTGCCCGCGAGAGTGTGGAGCCTGTTGCGGGAGTTGATGAGAGTGTATCTTTGCCAGCGCCAGAGTCCCGGCTCAATCCTGAAAGGGTGAAAATTAAAGCGACCAGGAAAGGGGTGAAAGAGGCACGGGATAAAAGAGATATCGATCTTCTTGTGACACTTTGCTTTGATAACAAAAAGACTCTGCGTCTTCTACAGAGATTATTATATGATGTTAATGAGGCGCGTCGCTGGGAAACGGCATGGATCATTGGTCAGGTTTGCTCAAGGGTAGCGACTAGAGAACCCGGCCAGGTTTCGGAAATGATTCATCGTCTCTTTGAGGTAACTTCTGATTCAGCTGCTGCTCCCTGGGGAATGCTTGAAACATTAGGGGAAGTGATTGCTGAGCGGCCCGATATTTTTGGGGCTTTCACACGACATTTACTTAATTATATGGGAGATGAGTCTACCCAGGTGCAGGTTGTCTGGGCGCTCTCCAGAGTTGCTGAGAAAAGACCGGATCTGATTCGTGCTACTCCTTTTTTCAATTTGTTTCATTTCCTGAAACATCCCAAACCGGAAATGCGTGGTCTTGTTGTACAATTACTTGGTCGGATAAGAGCAACAGAGGTAAGTATGCAGCTCCTGGAACTGAGTGACGATAATGAGACATTGATTATATGGGAAGCTGGAAAACCTGTGGAATATACTGTTTCGCAACTGGTTCAAGTTGCACTTGGACAAATTAACGAAGGGGATACGAAAAATGATAAGTAATATACAGCCCATAGGCGACATAAAGAAAGCTGGCAGGAAAGAGGAAAAGAAACGATCTTCTGATCCTATTCAGGCTGAGTATGATGACGGTATAGAGTTTTTAAAAGAAAATGATCTTACCCGGGCAGCTGTAGCCTTTCATAATGTTTTACGTAGTTACGAGGAAAAAAAGCATCAGGATGGTATTGCTAATGCCTCTAATCAACTTGGGAAGGTGTATCTCGAGAAGGGTGAGTTTGAAAAAGCCAAAATTCATTATCAGCGTGCCTGGGATATATGTGATCGTTTTGGGGATCCCATGAGCCTGTTGGCTCTATCCATGCAGTTGGTTGTGGTGCACCGTGGTTTAAATGACAATGACAAGGCCCTAGAGATTTGTTTTGATATGCTTGATGTTCATAACCGGAACAATAATCCACAGGGTGCGGTGGCCACCATGGAAACCATTGCTGATATTTACCTTGCTCAGGATGAAAAGGCTAAAGCTGCCGATACATATCGTACTATCGCTTCTATTCACACTAATTTTAAACATAAAAACACTGCCGAGAAATTCAATTCAAGAGCAAAAGAGTTGGAAGCAGAAGCGGCTTAAGGTGTCGGACATAGAATGTTTACCGGGATTATAGAGGGCATAGGGAAGTTAGTTGCCAAGCGTAATGCGGGCGGTGGAATGGCCTTTGATCTTGAGGCAGGATTTGATCTCAGTAATCCTGTAGAGGGTGAATCAATTGCTGTGAATGGAGTCTGTCTCACGGCGTATAATATAGCAGGAAGAAAGTTTACAGTAGACGTCTCTCCAGAGAGTCTGTCTCGTACAATTCTTGGGAGCTTAAGTGTTGGTGCCGGAGTAAATATGGAGCGTGCGCTTCAATTGTCTGATCGTCTTGGCGGACATATTGTCTCGGGCCATGTCGATTGTGTCGCAACTGTCCGTGAACGCCAGTCCAAAGGTGATTTTACTCTATTTTCATTGGGATTTCCCAGGGAGTTTGGACGCTACGTTATTGAAAAAGGCTCCATTGCCATCAATGGTGTAAGTCTCACTGTGAACAGTTGCAGTAGCGACACTTTTGATGTCTCTATTATTCCCCATACTTTGCAAGAGACCACACTCGGATTGCTTGTGAAAGGGAGTAAAGTGAATATTGAAGTTGATATTATTGGAAAATATGTTGAAAAAATGCTTTTAACAAAAGATGTCGGTGAAAAAAAAGCTGATGCAGGTAATGGTATAAACCCAGCATTTCTTGCAGAAAATGGTTTTTTTTAGTGCCTTATAATTTGGGGATGTCTGTTTGTGTGACTGGAAACAGAACAGTGGATTTTAATGGTTATGTTTTTATATACCGTTAAGGCCTTACCCCTTTAGAGTCAAGCGATTGAATTGATGTTTACTATACGCAATATTATTATAATAGGTTGATTGTTATGGCAGTGAGTCCCATTGATGAAGTAATTGAAGAGATAAAAGCCGGGAAGATGGTTATTCTTGTTGATGATGAAGATCGTGAGAATGAAGGTGATCTCTATATGGCAGCATCTGCTGTCACTCCTGAAGCGGTTAATTTCATGGCCACTCATGGAAGGGGACTTATTTGTCTCACTCTTAGTTCTGAATTGATTGATAAGTTAGAACTTCCCATGATGGTCTCTGATAATAAATCGCCTTATGGGACTGGTTTCACAGTAAGTATTGAGGCTACTACCGGTGTTACAACCGGTATCTCAGCGGCAGACAGGGCGCGTACCATTGAAGCCGCTGTCGCACCCGATGCAAAACCTACGGATATAATCAGCCCTGGTCACATTTTTCCACTTCGTGCCCGTGATGGTGGAGTGCTTGTTCGACTTGGA
Source organism: Desulfocapsa sulfexigens (assembly GCA_015661935.1). GTDB lineage: Bacteria > Desulfobacterota > Desulfobulbia > Desulfobulbales > Desulfocapsaceae > Desulfocapsa > Desulfocapsa sulfexigens_A. The sequence continues at coordinate 4,065 of DQVD01000242.1, forward strand.
CAAACTGAAGGATCTGTTGACCTGTCCCGTCTCGCTGGACTCACTCCTGCAGGTGTGATCTGTGAGATCATGAAAGAAGATGGTACCATGGCTAGAATGCCGGATCTTGAGATATTTGCAGAAGAGCACGATCTGAAGATCTGTACCATTGCTGATTTGGTTGAGTATCGCCTTCGTGAGGATATTCTTGTTCACCGGGCAGCAGAGGCCAGAATCCCAACAGAGCATGCTGGTGAATTTACAGCTGTTGTCTACAGGAATGATGTGGATAACTTTGAACACATTGCCTTGGTTAAGGGTGAGATTGATCCAGAGAAAAAGGTTCTGGTGAGAGTTCATTCCGAATGTTTAACTGGTGATGTTTTTGGATCTGCTCGTTGTGATTGCGGCGACCAGCTCCATGCAGCCATGCGTATGATAGATCAGGAAGGCATCGGAGTTATACTCTATATGCGTCAGGAAGGGCGTGGAATTGGTCTGATTAATAAGTTGAAGGCGTATACTTTACAGGATGACGGCATGGATACCGTTGAGGCGAATCATAAGCTTGGTTTTAAGGCTGATCTTCGTGATTATGGAATCGGTGCTCAGATTTTACGTGATCTTGGTGTGCGGAAGATGAGTTTACTTACTAACAATCCCAAGAAGATTATTGGGCTTGAAGGCTATGGCATCGAGGTTGTAGATCGCTTTCCAATCGAAATGGAGGCTCGTGAAGAAAATAAAAGTTACCTCCAGTGTAAACGTGATCGTATGGGACATCTTATAGAAGTGGATGAAAATTGATAATTGTAGGCAACCTGCAGAATTAAATCAGGATGGTAAGTAAGGAATAGAAAAATATGGCAAATTATATCGAAGGTAATCTGAAAGCGGATGGGAAGAAATTTGGGATTATTGTTGCCCGGTTTAATTCCTTTATTTGTGAGAAACTTCTCGAAGGAGCACTCGACAGCTTGCTCCGTTCCGGTGCGTCTGATGATGATATTGATGTGGTTCGGGTTCCCGGTGCCTTTGAGATTCCTCTTATTGCAAAAAAAATGGCCAAGTCTCAGAAGTATGATGCAATAATCTGTTTGGGCGTAGTTATCCGCGGAGCCACACCTCATTTTGATGTTGTGGTAAATGAGGTTTCCAAAGGATCAGCCCAGGTTGGGCTTGAAACTGAGGTGCCGGTTATTTTTGGTGTGTTGACTACGGAAACCATTGAGCAGGCGATCGAACGTTCTGGAACCAAGGCTGGTAATAAAGGTTCAGATGTGGCCATAGCAGCAATTGAAATGGCTGATTTGATCACCAAGTTTCAGTAAGATGGTCGGCATCTGTCTGATGGTTAGTGCCTTACAGAATAATTTCTTGTTTTTTCAAAGACATTATCTGATAAGGAACGGGAATTAAATAACCTGAACATATCGGAGTCTCGTACCTCGCTTACCTGCGCTGTATTTTTTTTCGTCAGCTATACTTTAAAAAGCTTTGCATACTCCTTGTATGTAACGTTTTTGCAAGTATAGCAGGCGGAACAAAGGACAAGTAAGATGTTCAGGTCATGTAATGTACGTTCCTAAGGCACTTATCCAGTGAACTGCCTTTCTTCCTGAACAGGGTGAGTTGGCTATTCTCTCTTTTATTTACTTTTTTTTTAGATAGTATTGATCTTATGGGTATACGGCGAAATTCACGAGAGGCGGTTTTGCAGTTTCTCTTTCAGGATGATTTTAAAGGTTTTGAAGAAGGGTTTGATCAAAATCTGGAGCAGCGTTTTGAGGATTTTTGTTCTCTGTACGATGTACAGAAAAAAGCCCGTCCCTATGCTGTGCAGCTGCTTGAAGGTGTGTATGCTAAACGTTTGGATGTTGATACGACGATTAGTAAGCATGCCAGTAACTGGCGCCTTGAACGTATTGATGTAACAGATAGAAATATCCTTCGAATTGCAGTGTATGAAATGATACATTGCGAGGATGTCCCACCCGAAGTTGCCATAAATGAGGCGGTGGAAATCGCAAAACGTTTTTGTGCAGGTGAGTCTCCTGCTTTTGTAAACGGTATCCTTGATGCTGTGAAGGCAGGACTGGCTAAATCATAATAATTCCCGTCTGTATTTCTGTTTTTGCACTTCTCCCTTCCTGTCTACCCGTGTCATCTTGCATTTTCCTTTAAACACGATTAGATCATTTATCAGTTGTTTCTGATCGTACTATCCTGCTGGTATTAATTTAATTCTGTTTAATCTTTTAGTGAATAGTGACATTATCATGGCATCAGTCAGTAAAAAAACAAGGCCCAGTATGAAACAGGAGGCCACCGCTGTCTTTGGCATTTTCCTATCATTGTTTCTCTTTTTAAGCCTTCTTTCACCATATTTTACAGGTAGTGAAAATTGGGGAGGAGAGATAGGAACTCTCATTTCACAGGTTCTCATCGGAATAACCGGATGGGGAGCCTATCTTCTTGCTACTCTGTTGCTTCTGTTCTCTTTTTTGTTTTTCAGCCCCCGGGTGTCCTTTGAGCGTTTACCGCAAATCACAGTTGGTCTGACTGGCGCAGTTCTTTCCTCATGCGCACTGTTATCCTCTCTTTCCTTGAATGACCTGGCAAGCATAGATGCGGGTGGCGTTGTCGGCAAGACAATATTTACAATTATGAAATCTCTTGTCGGTGGCCCTGGAACTGTTTTGTTTCTGGTTCTCTTCTTCCTTGTTTCAATCATGTTGTCCACACAGTTTTCCCCTTATCAGCTAGGTGCCTTGCTCTGGCGAGTGACCAAAATAATTGGACAAAGAATAAAAAATATTTTTGTTTCAGGTAACGAAAAGAGGGTGCTTAGAAAAGAGGCCAAAAAGACAGCCCAGAGTGTTAAAAAGAAGAAAAAAGCCACAAAACCTGTACCTCTTGATATCAAAAAAAGAGAGGAAGATATCATCGAGCAGACCGGCCCGACAGTTGCGATGCCGATTGTGAAGGAAATCGTAAAGTCTCCGGGACTTGAAGGGGGCGATGACGAGTTTGCCGCACGCCTGGTCGCTAGAGGTGACTGGAAGCTCCCTCCTTTAAGTCTTCTTGAAAAGAATATAAATCACGAACAGGAAGTAGATAAAGAAATATATTATCAGGTCTCCAAGCAGCTGGAACAAAAATTGAAAAATTTTGCTGTCTCGGGGAAAGTCGTAGGAATTTCTCCCGGACCTGTAGTTACCACGTACGAATATTCTCCTGCTGCAGGAGTTAAAATTAATAAAATTACAAATCTTGCAGATGATCTGGCCCTTGGCCTGAAGGCACCATCCGTACGGGTGGTTGGCTCCGTACCAGGAAAGTCCGCGCTGGGTATTGAGATACCTAATCCTAATCGTTCGGTTGTATATATTCGGGAGTTGCTTGCATCTGAAGAATGTCGAAATAATGATAACAAGCTGGCAATAGTTCTTGGGCTCGATGTTGTAGGTAATCCCTCAATTGCAAATCTTGCCAAAATGCCTCATCTTCTCATTGCAGGATCTACAGGATCCGGAAAAAGTGTTGCTATTAATAGTATCATTGCATCTCTGTTATATAATGCAACACCGGAAGAAGTTCGCTTGCTCATGATTGATCCAAAGCGGATTGAACTTTCAGGTTATGAGGGAATTCCTCATCTGCTGCATCCAGTGGTTGTTGAGCCAAAACTTGCGTCACGGGCATTGATGTGGGCTGTACGTGAGATGGAAAGACGCTACAAACTCCTGGAAGAGGCTAAGGTGAAGAGTTTTGACTCCTATAATGAAGCATCCGAGGAAAAGCTTCCCTATATAGTTATTATCGTAGATGAACTGGCAGATCTTATGATGGTTGCCTCTAAAGATGTCGAGGCTTCTATTGCAAGACTTGCTCAGATGGCCAGGGCTGCAGGCATGCATCTTATTCTTGCGACCCAGAGGCCGTCGGTTGATGTGCTTACAGGACTTATTAAAGCAAACTTTCCTACTCGTATTTCCTTTAAGGTCTCGTCAAAGATTGATTCAAGAACCATCCTCGATACATCGGGTGCTGAGCACCTCCTGGGCGCTGGTGATATGCTGTATCTGGCCAATGGATCTTCAGCTCTTCAGCGTGTTCATGGAGCATATATTTCAGAGGCGGAAACGGAGGCAATAATCACTTTTCTCAAAGATCAGGGAAATGCAAGTTATGACGAATCTGTTACTGCTGCAGTGGAAGATGATGGGAATGATGGAGGAGTTACGGGTGAGGAAGATTATGATGAACGATACGATGAAGCAGTGAATCTGGTGTGTGAATCAGGTCAGGCTTCCATCTCTATGGTACAACGACGACTGCGGGTAGGATATAACCGGGCAGCCAGAATGATAGAAATGATGGAAAAGGAAGGAGTGGTGGGGCCGGCTAGCGGTGCAAAGCCGCGTGAGGTGTTTGCACGTAAAGATTACACTTCTGAACACACCTGAGAGTGTATGAATTTCCTTGACAATTTTGGGGCAACAATATATAAATTGAGCTGGTAAAAAATGAGTGAGGGTTCATTTAGTGGAGTGTATGTGCTAGGTTGGCTTAACTTATCGAAATACTGCAAATTTGTGTTGGTGGAGCATTGTTGAAAAGCCAGGCTTTTTTTAATGTTCTTTTTTTTTTAGATGTATAAGTTGACTCGGTCGGTTCCGGGTCGCAAAAGTAAATTAACTGAGGAGGTAGTTTAATGCCAAGTTATGTAGATCCTGAGAAGTGCGATGGATGTAAAGGTGGCGACAAGACAGCATGTATGTACATCTGTCCCAACGACCTGATGGTTCTTAACAAAGAGGAAATGAAAGCGTATAATCAGGAAGCTGATGCATGCTGGGAATGTTACTCTTGTGTTAAGATTTGTCCACAGGGTGCAATCTTTGTTCGTGGATACGATGACTTCGTACCTATGGGTGGCCAGGTTCATCCAATGCGCAGTGCAGATTCCATCATGTGGACCGTTAAGTTCCGTAACGGTAACATGAAACGTTTCAAATTCCCTGTTCGTACTACTGCTGAGGGTGCTGCTAACGCTTACCCTGGAGAGAAAGGTGGTAACTTGGATGACGA
>DQVD01000217.1 GCA_015661935.1 Desulfocapsa sulfexigens
CAGTTCTTTTTCAGAGGACAATCGCAAATAATCCTCCCAGTTGGGAATCGGATCAGGAAAAGGGAACACAGTTGCCAACATATCATCTGTATTCTCGATATGTCCGTGAGCACTGATCCAACGATATTTTGCAGGGCTAGATAGTCTTGCCATGCGGTAATGCTAACAAATAGCTCTAAGGCTATAAAAATATATATACTGTCCCCAGAACTCCGGGGAAGAACCGGAAATAGTGACATCATAATGCTTGAAATGCAGTAACAGCTCTCAAATCTGTCCTCAAAACAGTATCAGAATCAAAAACAAACCTCACGCTAACATTCATCATGTCTTATGCCTCCTTAACATCAATTATTGACGTTAGGGGACACTCAATTCAGTCACTTCCTTGAAGTGAAAGACAGAAAAAGACAGGAGAATCGTGTGAACATTACAAGAAGGCAGTTTATTCAAAAAAGTGGTTTATCTCTTCTTGGTGCGGTAGTAGTTATGAACACCGGAAGCATGGCTTTCGCCAACTCGTCAGCAACCCCCTTCAAACCAATCCGTTTTTTTATCATATAAGAATACTATCGGACTATATATAGTGCATTTCAAAATCAAACATTAACTACTCCTCCAGGATTATATCATGAAATTGTGTTCCTCTTTCTCTTTAATTGCAGCGTTTGCGCTCCTAGGTGCAACTACCACATCCCATGCAACTAATCCGGCTAATGGGATTACTTTTTCAGACCCTCTAGATCGGATTATTTTGCAAAATGGCACAGAAATGCGTTTTGACGTTGGTATCGGTTCGGGTGCCTGTCGGCTTGCTTCCGACCCCATTGGAATAATTTATACGATCACAGATCGAGGGCCAAATATAAAAACCAAAGATGCCAAAAAATTGATGGGACTTGATTTTGGAACAAAAAAAGGGAAAATTTTCCCAACACCGAATTTCTCTCCTACCATTTACAAGCTCAAGGTGGAAGCTGGTCAAGTTACGGTACTGGACAAGATCCAGATAAAAACTGCTGATGGCAAACAAATCAGCGGTGTTTCCAATCCCGGGACAGAACCTGCCTGGGATGTTAACGGAAATGAAATGAATTATGATCCATCCGGTATTGATGCCGAAGGGATTGTTAAGCTAAAAGATGAAACTTTCTGGATCAGTGAGGAGTATGGCCCATCTATTCTCCATGTTGGAGCCGATGGCAGGGTTATCGAGCGTTGGGTACCTGAAGGGGTAAAAGAAAGTATTCTTGATAGCGGTTATGAAGTGAAGGAATTATTACCGGCAATTCTTCGGAAAAGACCACTTAACAGAGGGATCGAATCCCTGGCTGTTTCACCTGATGAAGCTTTCCTATATTTTGCAATGCAAAGTCCACTTGCCAACCCAGACAAAGAAACCTATACCAAAAGCCGTCTGGTCAGAATTTTTAAAATCGATCGTTCCGCAGGGAAAGTAGTTGGTGAATATGTTTACCTCATTGATACTCCTTCCACTTTCGTCACGGACAACACAACAAAGAAACGCAAACAGAATAGCGTTAAAGTCTCAGAAATGACAGCTATAGGTACCGACGAACTAGTGATTCTGGAGCGTATTTCCGGTACCACCAGATTCTTCCAAATTGATCTCACTACAGCTGACAATATTCTTGGCAGCAAATGGGACGACCCGACAACAAATCCTTCCCTTGAGCAGATTGGAGCTGATGACATTAAAACTCTTAGCAAGACATTACTCCTTGATACCGATGATATTGGAGGGTTGATGAAAAAAGTGGAGGGCCTGGCATGGATTGGTGGTGATCAATGGATCATGGTCAACGATAACGATTTTGGTATTGCAGGCGACCCGACGTACATTGTTCCGGTTACAATGCCAGTAAAACAATGAAATACACATGTGACATATACATGTGACATATACAACATTAAAATAAACAGGAGATTATAATGAAACAGATGCTTTTACTCTTTGCAATATGCTGTGTCAGCTTTATACACAGTGGTGCAGCAACGGCCGGTGACGTATCCGGTAAGCTGGTGATTTACACCTCACAGCCAAACAAAGATGCTCAGCAGACGGTGGATGCCTTCAAGGCAAAACACCCTGCGTTGGAAGTCGACTGGGTTCGGGATGGAACCACGAAAATGATGGCAAAATTGCGTGCTGAATTCACCGCTGGCGCGCCACGCCCTGACGTTCTGCTTATTGCAGATATCGTAACAATGGAGGGGTTGAAAAAGGAAGGTCGTTTGATGGCTCACCCGGACGCTGACATTGCAGCCTACGACAAAGGCCTTATGGACAAAGACAAAACCTATTTTTCAACCAAATTAATCACCACAGGAATATTCTATAATACTGCAGCCCCATTCAAACCAACATCCTATAAAGATTTATTGCGACCGGAAGCAAAAGGCCTGATCGCCATGCCCTCACCTTTAACATCGGGTGCTGCCACAATCCACATGGCAGCACTGACTTCCAACCCAGATCTTGGATGGGATTATTACAAGGGACTTGCCAAACAGGGAACAATCCCAAACGGCGGTAATGGAGGCACCTATAAAGCCGTCGCTGGTGGCGAGAAAATGTTTGGATTTGTGGTTGATTTTCTTCCTATCCGTAATAAGTTAAAAGGTGCTCCAGTTGAATTTGTCTTCACTGCAGAAGGTGTTTCTGCTGTGACTGAACCGGTGGCGATCTTATCAACAGCAAAAAACCCAGCAGCGGCAAAAGCCTTTGTTGACTTTTTACTCTCACTGGAAGTTCAGAAACTTGCAGCAAATCAGGGCTATCTTGCGGCTCACCCCGATGTGGATCCACCAGAGGGTTTCCCTTCACGTGATACAATTAAACTGATGAATTTTGATGCTTCACAGGCACTTGCCAACGACAAATCCAACAAAATGCAGTTCATTGAAATTTTCGGTGAATAAGACTAAACAACATGGGTGTTAACCCATCCGGAATACAGCACAACGGTGAAAGGATTTCTCTCACCGTTGTGCTGTTGATCATTGCACTGTTTTGTGGTTTCCCACTGGTTTTACTGTTCAAGGTGGGCTTAACAATGGATGGAAGTTTTTCCCTTTCTGCGCTTGCTGAGGCTGTTGCCAGTAAGTCAGTACGGAATGCATTGTTGAACAGTCTTGACAGCAGCTTTTTTGCAGCACTCCTGTCAACTACAATCGGACTTGGTCTGGCTCTGTTGATTGGGCTAACCAATGTAAGGCTTAAAGGGCTGCTGGTTTTTCTTATTCTGCTGCCCATGATGATCCCACCGCATGTAACTGCTATTTCTTGGATACAGGCACTTGGCCCTTCCAGCCCGGTACTACAATGGCTCGGCATGGCACCGGCACCCGGTGCTACACACCCGATTTATTCACGAGGTGGAATAATTGCTCTTCTAACTATTCAACATACACCTCTGGTATTTTTAATTGTTCGTGCAGCATTGCGTAATTTTCCACGAGAATTAAGTGATGCGGCAAGAGTGTGTGGTGCCAGAGTGTTCCGTATGCTTATTCGTGTCATTATACCGCTTTTACTTCCTGCACTGTTATCCGGTTTTGTACTCTCTTTTATCGCTGCACTTGGTAATTTTGGCATTACCGCACTTCTCGGCATTCCTGCCAGGTATACCACCCTGCCAGTGCTTATCTGGCGACGACTTTCCAGTTTTGGACCAGAAATGCTACCCAATGTCGCCGTGATTTCTATCATTCTGGCGATTATCACCATTGCTATTTTGTCTGTACAATTTATCTTACAAAGATCTCTGCGATCAAGTCTGATTGGGGTGCCTCATGCACCGCTGGCAATTGACCTCAAGAAATGGCGTTCTATCAGTGAAACAGGAATTTGGATTTTTATTTCTACAACACTGCTGCTTCCTTTGGTTTCACTGCTGGCAACTGCACTGGTTCCCACTTATGGTTTGCCGTTATCAGCAGAAACTTTAACACTGGTTAATTTTACTGAAGTTATCATCGTACAGGAGGTGACATCCAGAGCCTTCATGAATTCTACGCTAACTGCAGGTACGGCTGCATTGCTTGTGGCTCTGCTTTCCATCGTCCTTGGATATTATTTGATATCACCCCATAGACAGCTGCGTAAAATTGCTACCGGAGCTGCTGTTCTTGCCGAAACAAGCTATGCCATACCAGGGCTGATTATCTCCATAGCTTTTATTCTGGCATTTATCCATCCCATTCCTTTGCTGGGAGTTTCGCTCTATGGCACCTTATGGATTATTCTTATTGCCTATATCTCTTCATTTTTTGCCATTGGACTCAAGCCGGTTGTGGCGGCTTACCATCAGCTTGACCCGAATCTTGATGATGCTGCCCGTGTTACCGGTGCATCTTTTCGAATGCGTATGCAAAGAATATTTACCCCGCTCGTGGCCCCGACCGCTACATCTGGTGCGATCCTTGTGTTTTTAACAGCCTATAATGAAGTGACGGTGTCATCTTTATTGTGGTCAACGGGCAGTGAAACAATCGGCACGGTTATTTTCAACTATGAAGATGGTGGCTACACCACACTGGCTGCAGCCATGTCTATCATTACTGTATTTATCACTATTATCTTAATGTTTGGGCTGAATCTATTGGCAGGCTGGGTACCTGCCGGTGTGGTGCCATGGCGGGACTAAGATACATTTTTACTTATCCATCACTTTTAACTGGGTAAAACCCAACCATTAGTAATGCGAACAGAAAATTTGTCATTTTTTGCTATATGCTCACGGGTTTCAAAGTTGAACCGGGTATCTATACCCTCTAATACAATTTCGGCTTCCCAATACCCCCCTCGATAAACAGTACTTTCCACCCGTGCATTATTGATAGCTCCAGTATCATTGTCCATAACAATGGCATTGGGCCGAAGAACAACACGCACCGGACCAAGACTGGTATTGGCCGGACATTCGACATGAATAATAAATTGGGCAATCTGTACCTGTGCTGTTTGCCCATCAACTTTCAGCACCTCAGCATCAACAATTGTACTGTGGCCGATGAAACGAGCAACTCGCTCGCTAACGGGTTGACGATAAATAACATCCGGTGCTGCTATTTGTAGTATTTTCCCCTGCCACATTACAGCAAGACGATTTGCTAATGCCATCGCTTCCCGTTGATCATGGGTGATATAGAGTATCGTGGCATCCGTTGAACAATGAAACCTCATCAGTTCCCGTTCCATGGACATTCGTAAGTGAGGATCAAGGTTGGCCAGTGGTTCATCCATCAGGATCGTCTCAGCTCTTTGCGCCAGGCACCTGGCCAGTGCCACTCGCTGGCGTTGACCACCGGATAATTCTGCCGGTTTTCGCAGGCCAAAATCTTGCAGTTCAACAGTTTTTAAATGTTTTTCTGCTTCTGTACGCGAATACGTACGGCCTCCTCCTGCGGCTTCGACCGGGAAACTTACATTGTCCGTCACATTCATATGTGGCCACAGAGCATAGGACTGAAAAACCACACCAACATTGCGTGTTTCTGGAGGAACATGCACTCCACGTGCAGCAACTACTCTGTTATTTATTAAAATTTCGCCGCTATCCAATGTCTCCAAACCTGCAATAACTCGCAACAGTGTAGTCTTTCCACAACCTGATGGCCCTAGAACAGCAAAAAAGTCACCCGTTTCAATGGAAACAGAGACATTATCAAGTACCTTGTCAGACCCAAAAGATTTACATACTTCCTTTAATAAAATTGACATTATAACTATTCGTATTTACTAATAATTATTTTCCAGGGAAGCTTGAAAATGAATTATTTCTAATCAATGTCAAACCATTTGAATTTCACACAAGCATACAACTGACTCAAGTTTCGGAGTTGACCAAAGCATAACAAGAATATCAACCAACTCTATAAAATAATTACATATTAACGTGAAAAGGCTTTGCTTTTTGGTACATTGTTATTTGTGAAATATCTAATAATATCAAAGAGGAAAGGCTTATGTGAATAATACCAAACAATACCTGGATCAACAAGAAGCAATACAACTGCAGGACAGAATTGTCTCCTTTATGAGAGACTTCAAGATTGGAACTCTGCTGCGTAAGAATGGAATCAGAAAGATGCGTGGTGTATCCCCGCTCACTTTGTTCAGTGTGATCTTCTCGTTGCCGTTTGAAGGTGTTACCTTTTCCAAGGGAATTGTAAGAAACTCGAGCCTGGGATTCAGCAAGGATGCTGCTTACGACTTCCTGAAGAATCCTCGGTATAACTGGCGTAAATTCATGTTGGCCTTGGCGGCTATCGTTGTTCGTTGTTTTGATATGCTGACCAGCGAAGAACGCGAGAAAGTGTTGATCTTTGACGACTCCACTTATGATCGGTCTCGCTCCAAAGCAGTTGAGTTGCTGGCCTGGATCTATGACCATAATATTGGGCGTAGCCTCAAAGGATTCAAGCTGCTTACCCTTGGCTGGGGCGATGGTAATAGTTTCCTGCCGCTGGATTTTGTTCTCTGTTCTTCCACTAACGAAGAAAAACGGCTGCAGGGGATTACCAAGGAAATGGACAAACGATGCTGTGGCTATAAAAGGCGGCTTGAAGCCATGGCAAAATCCACCAGTCATCTTGAGGCAATGGTCAAACGTGCAATTAGTGCAGGAATAGAGGCAAACTACATCCTGATAGACAGCTGGTTCTGTTTTCCTGTTATTCTGGCCACACTGGGACAACACTTGCCTGTGATTTGCATGGCTAAAGACATGAAAACAGTCCTGTACCAATACAAGGGGCAACGGATGAGATTGAGCAAGCTTACAGCCTGTTGCGGAAAAGGCCAGGGAAGGCCAAGATCCTTACCAGTGCGGTGGTAGAGACCAAAGAGGGACAGAAAGTAAAGATTGTCTTTGTCCGTAACCGCAATAAAAAGCGGCAGTGGCTTGCAATCATCTCCACTGATACCAGTTTGGCCAACGAGGACATCGTAAGGATTTATGGTAAGCGCTGGGACATAGAGGTGTTCTTCAAGATGATGAAACATTACCTCAACCTGGAAAGGGAAACTCAGCTGCGTGACTATGATGGCATGGTTGCCCATATCACTATTGC
>DQVD01000206.1 GCA_015661935.1 Desulfocapsa sulfexigens
AATTTTTGTGTGAATGTTTGACCCTTATAATTCGTTAGTCATTTGAAAAAACACACTTAGACGTGTGTTTGGGTAAAAAAACAGATAAAAAAGGTCTTGAGAATTAGTCGTAAATAAGAACGGTGTAGCGCTCTAAGATAGCTTCTGTTTCAGGATCCAGATCCCTTGCCACCTCGTGAATCTGGTATTCATGTTTGCATCCTGTGCAACGTAATCGGATGCGCCGACACTGGCGAAGAACCTCAAGTTTCTCTGAACATTTTCGACATTTCATAGCTTAGCTCAGGAGTTGCTCACGGGTGAAGAGCGCCTCAAGTTTGTAACCGGCTTCAGCGAGAACTTCTGTTCCACCTTCCTGGCGTTCAACAACGGTGATGACCTGTCCCACGACAAAACCTGCATCTTCCACACGTTTGATTACTTGGATCAGAGTACCACCGGTGGTGACCACGTCTTCAAGAAGAGTAACCGTGCAACCGGCAGGCATATTGCTAAGTCCTTCTATATAGTTTCCCGTACCGTGGCCTTTTGCCTCTTTCCGAACGATAAAAGCAGGAACCGGGTGACCTTCCAGATGACTGACAACCGATACAGCAGATACCAGCGGGTCGGCACCCAGTGTCATTCCTCCCACTGCCTGAATAGAAGTATCAGCTGCAAGCATTAGATCGAGGATCAGTTTTCCACAGAGATAGCTTCCCTCTGCTGATAGAGAGGTTTGCTTCACATCGATATAAAAATCGGATGTTTTGCCTGATGTGAGGGTGAATTCACCCTTACGGTATGATTTTTCGAGAAGAATTTCTTTTAATCGTTGTCTGTTGTCCATGGTTTTTCCTGATCAATTTGTTGTGTTTTTATGGAGAGCTGGATTTTTATGATGCGATCCTCTATAAAAGTACTCATTTTTTTTTAAGGAACAAGAAAAATCTCGCATTAATGAAAATTGGCATGTTATTCTATAAAATCAGTTGTCTGATCGATGATAGCAAAAAGCGTTATCCTGATAATAAAGTGAGGGAATATATATGTGTGGGATTGTAGGATATGTTGGTAGAAGACGTCTCGTCCCAGTGGTACTTGAAGGGCTGAAGCGCTTAGAATATCGTGGCTATGATTCTGCAGGTATTGTGTATCTTCAGGATGGAAAGCTTACAAAATACAGAAGCGAAGGGAAACTTCAGAATCTTGAAAGCATCATGGAGGAGGCCATCGGGGCTCCCGCTCATATCGGTCTTGGGCATACCCGTTGGGCAACTCATGGTGCTCCCACAACAGAAAATGCACATCCTCACAGTGATTGCAGTGGCGATATTGTGGTGGTGCATAATGGAATTATCGAAAATTATCATTCATTGCGGAATGAACTTATTGAGAAGGGACACCATTTTGCTTCTGAGACTGACACCGAGGTTCTTGCCCACCTGATAGAAGAATATCTTGATGGTGATCTTCGTGCAGCCGTTACAAAAGCGCTCGCCAGAGTTGAAGGTTCCTATGCCCTTGGTGTTCTCTGGACCGGGATGCCAGAGACCCTGATTGCTGCCCGAAACCATAGCCCATTGGTGCTTGGTGTTCATGAAGAAGAAGGTGGCTTTCTGGCCTCCGATATTCCGCCTCTTCTTCCTTATACCGATCAAATTATTTTTCTTGATGATCAGGAACTTGTTGTCCTGAAATCCGATAGTCATATTATATATTCTCTTGTTACTGGCGAGGTTGTTGAGAAGAAAGCACAAACCATTTCCTGGAACGCCGGCATGGCAGAGAAGGGTGGTTATAAGCATTTTATGCTGAAAGAAATCTATGAACAGCCCCAGGCAATCATAGATACGGTAAGTGGCCGTATCAATCCTGAAAATGGGAGTGTAACTTTATCGGAAATGAATTTAAGCGATGAAGATCTTGCTGGAATAGAACGCATCTTTCTGGTGGCCTGCGGTACTTCATGGCATGCAGCCTTGGTTGCTAAGTATTGGATTGAGCGTTGGGCAGGAATACCTGTTGAGGTGGATATCGCTTCTGAATTTAGATATCGAACACTTTTGATTGATGAAAAAGTACTCACCATAGCTATCTCCCAATCCGGTGAAACCGCTGACACTTTAGCAGGCATCCGGCTCGCTAAAGAGCTTGGTTCCAAGATTGTTATTATTTGTAACGTGGTTGGTTCCACCATGCCCCGTGAGGCCCATGGAACGGTTTATACCCATGCGGGCCCGGAAATTGGAGTAGCTTCCACCAAGGCTTTTACTTCTCAGCTTGCAGCGCTGTTCTTATTTACCCTCTATCTTGCAGAGAAAAAAGGAACTATGGAGGCTGGGAAGCGTATAGAGCTCGGCAAAGAACTGATCAATGTTGCCCGGGTGATTGAAGAAATGTTGCCGATTTTGCAGGCTGAAATTAAGGAATTGATTGAAAACTATTATGATTCCCGTGATTTTCTTTTTGTAGGCAGGGGGCTCAACTTTCCCATTGCTCTGGAAGGAGCACTGAAATTGAAAGAGATTTCTTATATTCATGCTGAAGGTTATGCCTCAGGGGAACTGAAACATGGGCCTATTGCACTTATTGATAAGGATATGCCGATTCTTGGTTTAACTCCAAAAGATGCGGTTTATCAGAAATCCATTTCCAATGTTGAAGAGATAAAAGCCCGTCAGGGGCTATTAATATTGATTGGTACGGAAGGTGACGCCCATTTAAAAAGTATCACCGACGATGTTATTTATCTTCCTGAAATCCACGAAGAGTTAAATCCAATTCTGTATACAATTCCCGCCCAGCTTCTCGCCTATGAGATTGCTTCCCGGCGCGGATGCGATGTTGATCAGCCTCGAAATCTTGCCAAAAGTGTGACCGTGGAATAATGATCTCAATTGGTCTGGAAAATCTGGTGGATTTAGGTGATTCACTTAAAGGTAAACGACTTGGCTTACTCTGTAATCAGGCTTCCACTGATCGAAACCTGCGTCATAGCAGAGATGTGATTCTTGCACGCTATGGTGATCAGCTAAGCTGTCTTTTTTCTCCCCAGCATGGTTTTTTCTCTGAAAAACAGGATAATATGATTGAGTCGGATCATGCTAAAGATCCTGTAAGCGGCCTGCCTGTTTTTAGCCTGTATGGAGAAACCAGAAAGCCAACTGCTGATATGTTTGCACATCTTGATGTACTGCTCATCGACATCGTTGATGTGGGGACCAGAGTGTATACCTTTCTCTATACCATGGCTTACTGTATGGAAGCTGCTGCAAAATATGGTAAACAGATTGTGGTGCTGGACAGGCCAAATCCCGTGGGTGGAGCAGTTGAAGGAAATATTCTGCAGGATGACTGCAGCTCTTTTGTCGGCTTGTATCCCATCCCCATGCGACACGGTATGACTTTTGGTGAACTGGCCCTGTTTATCAATAAAGAGTTTGGGATTGGAGCCGATTTGCAGGTGATCCCCATGCAGGGATACAACTCGTCCATGTTGTTTCGTGATACCGGTTTTCCCTGGGTGGCGCCATCTCCCAATATGCCGACTCCTGAAACAACACTTGTTTATCCCGGTCAGGTAATATGGGAAGGGACAAATTGTTCCGAAGGCCGGGGAACAACATTACCTTTTGAGTTTGTTGGAGCTCCTTTCTGGGAGCATGATCAAATAATGGAAAGATTGGCAGCCACGGATTTACCTGGATGTTATTGCCGGCCACTCGTTTTTCAGCCAACTTCCGGGAAATGGGCGGAACAGTCCTGTGTCGGGTTTCAACTCCACGTAACCGATGGTGTAACATTTCTGCCATATAGAACAAGTCTTGCACTGCTTCAGGCTGTGATGCTCTGTTACGAAGAAGAATTTGGTTACAAAGAGCCACCTTATGAGTATGAGTTTGAACGTCTTCCCATGGATCTGATTCTGGGAGATATAAGGCTGCGTAAAGGGCTGGAGCGGGGTGATGCCGTCAGCGATCTTGAGAAAGCATGGCAGCCTGCGCTCGATAATTTTTTAGAACAACGTAAAAAATATCTACTCTATGATATGTAGAATAGTATGGAGGAAATGTGAGTAATAAAGATTATAGCTTGAAAGAATTGGCAATAGTCGCAGATGGTCAAGTCGCAGGAGATGCAAACCTTATAATAAGTGGTTTTGCTCCGCTGGAAACTGCTGTAGCCGGAGATATAAGTTTTCTGGTGAAAGCCGGACAGGTAAGTAAACTTGACGATTTTTCAGGAAGCGCTGTGATAGTACCCATGGATATAGAAACGGCTCCTGTTCCTCTGATTCGCGTGGATGATCCCTATCTTGCGTCAGCAAAAATACATACTTTTCTTTTGGAAAAACCCTTTTTAGCTAAGGGTGTACATAAACAGGTTTGTCTTGGAAAAGATACCACAGTACCGGAGCAGGTAAGCATTGCTGCCTTTGTTTCCCTTGGTGATCGGGTAAAACTGGGGGAGAGGGTGACCATCGAATCAGGGGTTGTGCTCGGTGATGATGTTCATATTGGAGACGATACCACTTTAAAAGCAAATGTTACAATTGCTGAAGGTTGTAAAATTGGAAATCGTGTAACCATTTTTTCAGGTGCGGTGATAGGCAGTGATGGTTTTGGTTATGCCACTGACAAACGCGGATTTCATACGAAACGTCCCCAGGTGGGTATTGTACAGATTGATGACGATGTGGAAATTGGCGCCAACAGCTGTGTTGACAGAGCCGCTTATGGGATAACCCACATTAAATCAGGAACAAAAATTGATAATCTGGTTCAGATTGCCCATAATGTAATTGTTGGTGAAAACAGCCTCATTGTTTCCCAGGCTGGAATTGCCGGCTCAACGACCCTTGGCCGTAATGTCGTGCTTGGTGGTCAGGTGGCGGTGATTGATCATGTTACTCTGGGAGATGGTGTGATGGCGGCAGCGCGGAGCGGAATACATAATAATCAGAAACCAGGAGCGCAAGTGGGTGGGGCACCAGCCATTCCCATAAAACAGTTTGTGCGTGCTGCTACTCAGTTCGGAAAACTGCCCGGGATGGGGCGTGATATCAGGAAACTCAAAAAAGAAATGGAAAAACTTACAGCCGTTGAAAAATAATTAAGGTAAATATCCGGGTTGGCCCCGGAAACAACCCAAACAACAGAATTGTAAATGTTTGGATAGTGCCCCATAGTCGTTCGAATCGCCTGCGAACTATATTTGTTCATATGTGGGCAGGGCGATTCGTAACCGTTCACCAGGTATCAAAATTTTCTGTAAACCTGGTACTGTAGGCGTTTTCCAGTGCCTCAGTCTCGTCCGTTTGGGACTGCGTAGCATATGCAGTTATATGTGAGCAGGCGCAAACGGACGTAAATGAGGTGCTGGTAAACGCTTACTGAGGTACTTGAAAACGCCTACAGTACCAGGTTTACAGCAAATTTTAATTCCTAGTGAACGGTTACGGGAGAGAAAAGGATTCAATTTAAAACAGTACTGGCAGCTGGTGCCTTTGTTCTGTTGTCCACCGCAGGAATTGCAGGGGCAGCCGACA
>DQVD01000010.1 GCA_015661935.1 Desulfocapsa sulfexigens
GCAGGATCCTTTGCACGGGCTCTAAAAATACTTCTTCCAATACGGCCAAAACCATTAATTCCAACTTTAATTGTCATATCCAACCTCCACATAAGTGATTATATCTACGTAATACCCTATCAGGAATTCATTTCATTTAACCAAAAACAGCATACAAAGAACAGCAAAAAAACCTTATCCAGCTAATTTTTCCTGTCTTGCTTTTTGGTATAGCTTTAAATACTCCTTACTAACCGTATCCCAGGTGTATCGCTCATGGATCAACTCGACGGCCTGCCGCTGCATTTTCCGAATAGCTGATGGATCAGTAGTATGGAGATGTAATGCCCGTTCAATTGCCTTACAGAGAGCGACCGTACTCTGCTTTTCATAGGAAAATCCGGTCTTGCCGTCCACCACCTTTACCAGGCCGCCAACAGCGTGGACAATTGGAAGATTTCCAAATAGTTGCGCCATAAAATCAGTCAGGCCGCAGGGCTCGTATTGGGAGGGGATCACAAAAAAATCTCCTGCTGCATACACTTTATTGGCAAGAACTGTGTCAAAGCCGCGAAGGATACAAATGCGCCCCTGATTATCCGCTTTTTCTGCCAGTTGAATCAAACCTTCTTCGTCATACCGACTACCGGTTCCCAACAACAAAAAGCGAAAATCATCTCTTTCATTGAGAAGCTTTTTTAAGGCACTGGTCAGAACAGTCACCCCTTTCTGAGCACTGAGTCGTCCAATAAAGGTGACAAGAGGAAGCGAAGGATCCGGATCAAGAACACCCGACTGACGAATCCCGGGGATTTCATTCTCTTTTGCCAATTGTTCCAGCAAAACTCTTTTACACTTCTTTTTTCCATCCAGTGCAGTATCACCAAGAGGTGCAAAACCCGCAGCAATATGCGATTTCTTATAATCTTTTGCAGAGAAAGCATCCGGATCAATACCGTTGGTCACCCCTTCAAGCACTATATTTCTTTTCAGCAATTCATGACCAAGCCACCCTGTAAGATGATCATCAACGGTTTCCCGCAGCTCCCGTGCATAATTTTCACTCACAGTATTCATTGTTGCATAGGGAGCTCCAGCCAGAAATGGATCAAAACTATCATCGAGCATTGCTTGTCGAACAAGCGGCAGGGGCAAACCGGTATTTGCCTGGGCAAAAGCCAGATCTGCAACCTCCTGATGATAGCCCTGCCCGGCATTATGAATAGTTACAACACATCCCGTACCCCGAAAATAAGACCGTAATGCGGACTGTTCTGAAATCATTGCAGGAAGAACCGCTGTGTGACCATCGTGGCAATGAATCACATCAGGACGTGCTTCCAAAAGTATCATCAGATCAATGGCGGCCTTCTGCAGGAGGATATTCATGGCAAAATAATCAATGTGCCCTTCCCCTGTTTTCTGCCAGGAAAAACTTGCCTCTTCCTCTGCTGTGTATGTGTACACGTTCTGTTTTTCACGGAAGCGCTCGGCATCGATCAGGTAGATATTTACAAGATCCTGTTTTGCCGTCCAAACCCTTACATTTTCTCTGCGTTCCTCTTGCGGATAGTTCAGATCAACCTCAAACTGTAGTTCTTTTTCCGGATGCAGCGGATCGGCAAGGAGCTTAAAACCCAACTGTTCGGGATCCATAAATCCGTAATAGGGGAGCACCACGTGCACAAATCGTCCGGATGAACGAGCAAGAGTTACAGAGAGCTGGGAAACCACATCCTTTACGCCGCCAGCTCCTGCCAGGTTACCGTATTCACGGCTTAACATCCAAATCTCATGGATGGATGTCTGTTGTTTTGCCATTTTTTTTTACTCCGTTGGAAAAGTGCAACCATTCACCATGTAAATAGATTTGCAGTAAGCTCAAAACTTTAGAGCCTTACAGAACAATTCTTGTTTTTTTCAAAGAAATTTTCTGATAAGGCACTTATCCAGTGAACTGCCTTTCTTCCTGTACACGATTAAGTGTTTACCAGTGCATCATATTCCTTCGTTTGAGACGCGTCGCATATGCAGTTATATGTAAGCAGGCTCAAATGGACGAAGATGACGTGTTGGTGAACGCTTACGGAAAAGCTAAACTCATGCGCCGCAGCATGTGATCAACCAGCGTAAGACGTACCATGGCTTCGCACACAGGAATGATACGGGGAATAGCAGAAATATCATGCCTTCCTCCCACCTGAATAGTCACTGCTTCATTATCAAGATTAACACTCTGCTGCTTTTTGGAAATTGAAGGTATGGGTTTCACTGCAACACGAATCACAATTTCGCTTCCGTTTGATATTCCGGCAAGAATACCTCCTGCATTGTTACCAGCAAAACCAACGGGCGTGATTTCATCATTGTTTTCAGACCCAAGCATATCTGCCACTTTGAATCCGGCACCAATCTCCACACCCTTTACCGCGCCAATGGACATCAACGCGTGTGCCAGTTCAGCTTCGAGCTTATCAAAAACAGGCTCCCCAAGGCCAGCCGGACAATCGGCCACAATCTCCACAATTCCACCTAAGGTATCACCCTGCTTCCGAACCTCATTTACGCGCTCTTCCATTTTTTCAGCGGCAGCAGAGTCGGGGCAAAAGAACCGGTTATCATTTATTACTTCAAGATTTTTTTCGGTAATCTTTATTCCGCCAAGAGCTACGGTATAGGCCAGCACATGGATACCAGTCTGTTCCAGTACCTGTTTTGCCACTGCTCCTGCTGCAACGCGTGCGGCAGTTTCCCGTGCTGAAGCCCGTCCACCTCCACGATGATCCCGAATACCATACTTGGCAAGATAACTGATATCACCATGTCCGGGACGAAAAATATCACGCAGATTATCGTAGGACTTTGAATGAGCATCCTTATTATAAATTGCAAGGGATATTGGAGTACCGGTGGTACGCGGAAGATCTTCTCCGGGAGGCGTAAAGATACCTGATAAAATCTCAAGCTTATCAGGCTCTTTTCGAGGGCTTGATGCCCCGCCCTGTCCGGGCTTGCGCCTATCCATTTCAGCTTGCAGTACAGCAGGATCAAGAACAATTCCAGGAGGACAGCCATCAATTACAGCGCCGACTCCAGTGCCGTGTGATTCGCCCCAGGTGGTTACCCGAAAGGCCTTTCCAAAAGTATTTCCTGCCATTTCTCTCTATTCCCTATCTATTTCGATGCAGATTTGTATAATTTTCTGAACAGCTTCATCAATTGTCAGCTTCCCGCTATCAATAATACAGTCTGCTGTTTTCCGGTATAGCGGATTCCTCTCTTCCAGAACATCTTCCAGTTCCTGACAAATATTTTTTCCTGTAAGACTTGGCCTCTGTGCTGCAGAATGACAATCAGCTTCGATACGTTCACAGAGAATCGAAGGGTCTGCCATCAACCAGACCACTGTCCCCAGTTTTTTTAACTCCTTCCACAATTCACGGTGCAAAATTGCTCCACCGCCTGTGGCCACAACACAGGATTTCTGTGGGATGAGCTGAAGCAGTGCCCGCTTTTCGTAAGCCCTGAATACCTGCCATCCTGCGCGTTCTACAATCTCTGCCACCGAGAAGCCACATGCATCAGTAATCAAGGTATCAGTATCAAGAAACTTATACCCCAGACTGGCCGCTAACTTAGTGCCAATGCTGGACTTTCCCACGGCTCGACCGCCAATGAGATACACATTCTCTTTCATAAAAAAAATCTCGTAGATTAAATATAGTATGCGTTAAGATAAATCTGTGTCAAGATAAGATCAAGGGCGAAAAGGAAAAGGCAGGAATTCATGGAACATTTCACCTGCCACAACTCAAACCTCAGACTATCGACTCGGTTCAACTCTATGAATTTCAGACATGTTTATAAAAAAGTTGTTCCCGACAATATGACGAGAAAGGAAATTGTAATAATCTGGTTATTTGGAAGTCTCCCCTGATGCTCATTTTCCATGCTGGTTTGGAATTTTAATGCCCATGCAGATCCACAGGTACAGTTGCGGCCCATTGAGTATTTTTCCAGTATGGCGTTTCGAGTTCCTGTTGGTTGGTTTCTCTCGTTCCTCAGTGCTTTTGGCTGGGCACATCTCTTTTTCCTGTTCCTGAGCATATATATGAAATTGCCTTTCCTGCTGGCAGGATCAGCAATCGCGACAATTCTCTCCGGCATATGGTGGCCGATGCTTTTTGTCACAATGGCAACCCTGCAACTCAGGATTAAAGACATTTAGTACATTACAGAACAACTTTCTTGTTTTTTCAAAGAAATTTTCTGATAAGGAACTTATCCAGTGAACTTCCTTTCTTCCTGAACAGAGTTAACAACTTGCAATGCAGGCTCTCAGACCGAAAAAGTATTTGTATAGGGACAATCAATCCAATATAATGACGTGTAGATCGATTCTTGAAATAAAAATCCTGAATATTTTCTTAAATTTAGTACCTTACAAATTATTTTCTTATTTTAATTTATCAAAATGATTCGGTTAAGGTACTTATCCAGCTCAGCTGGGTTAGTAAAATATGTTGTAAAATAAAGCTACGGGCAGATAAGAAC
>DQVD01000345.1 GCA_015661935.1 Desulfocapsa sulfexigens
CAGAAGCCAGAATAGTTAGCAGCCTGCGGCTGAAATAAGTACAGTTGGTTTCCATCTGGCATCCCCTTCCGGGAATGATTCACACAGAAACTTTGTTTTTTCCGATACATAAATACCCATGAATATCAGGATATTGTAAGGTTAAAACGTATATGCTATTGTTAGCTTCAAACAAACTCTCAACAACACAGACGACACCTCCACATGTATAATAATTCTTCAGAAACTATTCCACTGAAAACACCAGTCGATCTCCAGGTAACCCTGCGCCCCTGGTTTGATAATAAATGTCTGCAGGCAGGCCTGAACCTGATCCGTGAAGGAAAAATCCACCACTTCTTTTTTTACCGCCATATTGCCGCGGGCCTTCTCGAAAACGCAAAACCACTATCCATTGTATTTGCGGCTACGCAAAGCATCAAACAGGGCTACACCCTTAAAGAACACTCCTGTTCATTCTGCGGGCGGAAAGCAGCAAAAAAACGCTGTTCCCACCTTGCCGCACTTGCTATTCTCAGCATCACAGCAAGAGAAAACGATGAAAGGAATCTCTTTCCAATACCCCTTTATTTCGACAAAACAGGGTGGAATAAAATAGGAATTTTTTTGTATAGCTGGTTGAGCCGACAATCCGGTAAAACAATCAGCAATATCAGGAATGATGTTTTCCAGCTCAAAAAAGAGACAGAACAGGGGAGAATAACTGTAAGGATGCCGCTGAACATGGTATCACAATGGCAATCATTTTTTGTTGATGACACCCTGTCTCCTGAAGCAGAAGCCCTTGCTCATCTTCGAAAAGATATAAAAGAACAAACTCTTACTGCCACCGAAGCCCAGCTGCTCTCCAGGAACAGTGAGAGTCGGGGCAGTAAATGCGACGCCTCAATCTGGATCTGGATCTGCCGCTACTTTGCCCTGCATAAAAATGGTGAGCTGCCAGTACTGCGCTATGACAATGTCAGGAAAACCCTTGCGCTTACGAAAAGGCTGGACGATGCCGGGTTTACTCTTATCCTTCCCAAAAACAGAACGTGGGATCTTCTTTCTTCCTTACGTGATTATGGTCTGAATGTACACTTTCTCCCACCCGCTCAGGAATGCTTTCAGGTACAATTCCTTCCTTCTGGAGTGATGCAGGTCATCCCGTCACTCCGGTTCTCTGATAACAGCCTGATTCCCCGCAGTACACTGGAGCAACAGAAAATAGGCTCACATTACTTTCTCCCGGACGAAGGCTTCCTGCCGGTTAAAAAACTGGATCAGAAAGGGGTTATTAAACACCCGGATAACAGCGGTCAGCTTAATCTTTTCGACTTTGCCCGGCGTTCACAGGAACAGACTCAAACATTTGTTGTTGAACCCGATCGTATCCATGAATTTCTGGAACAGAATAAGAGCGCGCTTCAACATCCTGCTAACAGTGTTGATCAGGATATTCTTGAGATCACCACAACAATGCTCCCGCAGGAACTGGTTATCGACAAATTCAGTGAAGACAATGACTGGTGCTATCTCTCCTGCCATTATGGCATGGGGGATGCCACCATCAGCCTTGAAAATCTGCTTGAAGCAGCAACGGCAAAATCAGATTTTATTCCCGGTCAACAGTGGCTGCAGCTATCCGATACGCCACTTTCATGGCTTTATGACCTGCTTCCTGAACGCTTGATTCGTGGAAAAAATGGTGCAGAACATCTCCTGCGTTTACGTCACAGTGAATTCATGGCGCTCACAGGTCTTGTTCCGGAAGTTCGCAACAATGTCAGTAAAAAAGATTTCCGTAAACAACTGAGCCAGCTTCTTGACAGCGATTCGTGGAGTGATGACTCTCTGCTGCATGATTGCCCGAAGCACCTGCGGGATTACCAGCGAACCGGTTTTGCCTGGCTCAACAGCCTTTATCGTTTTGGATTTGGCGGGTTGCTGGCCGATGATATGGGCCTGGGAAAAACCCATCAGGGCCTTGCGCTGCTTGATTCCATCCAAAAGCAGAAACAGAATCAGAAGCAGAAAAAAACAGAGCAGTCTGCGCAGCTTATTATCTGCCCGGCATCCGTACTCTTTCACTGGAAAAACAAGATCGATGAGTTTTATCCACAGATCAAGTACACCATTCACTACGGACCGGATAGAATAGTTGATGCGACAGTAAAGCCCGGCTTGTTGATTACCACCTATACGATTGCCAGAATAGATCAGGATATGCTGGCTGCAATTCCTTTTGATATCATCCTCCTCGATGAGATTCAAATTCTGAAAAACCACAAAACAGCTGTGCATAAAGCAGTAGCAATGCTGGACGCAAGAGTTAAAATCGGTCTCACCGGCACACCCGTCGAAAACTCGCTCACCGATCTTCATGCTCTTTTTTCTCTCTGTCTACCGGGGTTCTTTGGCAGCACAAAAACCTTTACCACAAATTTTCTGATTCCCATAAAAGAGTACCAAAACAAAGAAGTGGAAGAAAGACTGCGCCGTCTAATACATCCTTTTATCTTGCGAAGAGACAGAAAACAGGTGCTGACAGAACTTCCGGACCTTGCCATTGACAATAGAACCTGTGAACTGAGCAATATCCAAGTGAAACTCTATCGGGAAGCAGTTGATGAATCGCAGGAACTTCTTGATGATATGGAAAATGAAGAAGTGTCAATCAAATATATCAATATTCTGGCCATGCTCTCCCGCCTGAAACAAATCTGCAATCACCCCTCTCTCCTCGAAAAAAGTACCGATGCAGAACAGTATGAGAGCGGTAAATGGAATCTTTTTATTGAGCTTCTTTCCGAATGTCTGGCAGCGAATCTCAAAATAGTGGTTTTTAGTCAGTACACTGGAATGCTGGATATTATCGAACATTACCTCAAACAGACGGGTATTGATTACGCATCCCTGCGGGGCAATATGGCAGTGACCAGACGGGAGAAAATGATTAAAAAGTTCAGTGATGATAAAGAGTGTAAAGTATTTTGTGCCAGCCTTCTGGCAGGAGGAACCGGTATTGATCTGGTTGCTGCCCAGGTTGTTATCCATTACGACCGCTGGTGGAATCCGGCAAAAGAAGCTCAGGCTACAGCACGGGTACATCGTATGGGACAAAAACAGAAGGTACAGGTATTCCGTCTTATTACCATTGGCACTCTTGAGGAAAAAATTCACCTTCTGTTGAAACGTAAACAGGAAATGTCTAATTCCCTTATCAGTACAGATGAGAGCGGGGTTATTAAGAAGCTTGATCACAGTCAATTAAAAGAACTATTCAGACTTGATTAATGAAGGTAGTTGACAGATTCATGCTTTCTCAGTAAACGAGTGTATAAAATAAAGCCTTTCACTATATACAATATCCCATCATTTAAGAAGAACTCATGAGCAAAGAAAATACCCAAGTATTAAAACAACGTCGCGAAAAAGCAGATTTACTGGCTGGCCTGGGAGTCAACCTTTATAGTAACAGTTTCAAACCTGCAAACAGGGTTAAGGAACTCATCCCGAAAGGGGCTCATCTTGCCGCTGAAACCCAGGACGAAACCAACTACCCCTATTCTGTCGCCGGACGTATCATGTCCATGCGTAAATTTGGAAAAGCTGCTTTTTTTCACATTGCTGACAGCTCCGGCCGTATCCAGATCTATGTAAAAAAAGACCTGCTTGGTGATGAAGTATTTGCCGCCTTTAAAAAATGGGATATTGGCGATATTGTCGGTATTGAAGGCAAGCTCTTTAAAACCAAGACCGAAGAACTGTCTGTTCTAGCCGATAAACTGGTGATGATATCCAAATCCCTCCGTCCTCTACCTGAAAAGTTTCATGGGCTTACCGATGTGGAGACCAGGTATCGGCAACGCTATGTAGATCTGATTGTTACTCCCGAGATCCGCAATACCTTTATGAAACGGGTGGAAATCATCCGCCTGATGCGTGAGTTTCTTTCAAACCGTGGATTTATGGAAGTTGAAACTCCCATGATGCATCCGATTCCTGGTGGTGCCACAGCAAAGCCTTTTAAAACGCATCACAATGCTCTCGACATGAAGCTGTACCTGCGGATTGCTCCGGAACTCTATCTGAAGCGACTTCTGGTAGGCGGGTTTGAGCGGGTTTTTGAGATTAATCGAAACTTTAGAAACGAAGGACTTTCCACACGCCATAATCCCGAGTTTACCATGCTGGAATTCTATCAGGCGTATGCCACCTATCATGACCTTATGGATCTCACTGAAGAGATGATCTCCTGGCTCTCTGATGAGGTAAATGGCACCATGGAAATTGAGTATCAGGGGACTTCGGTAAATCTAGCTCCACCCTGGAAGCGCATGACCATGGATGAAGCGCTGATTGAAGTTGGAGGCCTTGATCCTTCTGATCTTGCTGATGACACTAAAGTATTGACTCTTGCGAAGGAAAAAGGAATCAAACTGGAAGAACAGGCAGGCCCGGGCAAAGCCAAGACTGAACTCTTTGAGCTCCTTGTGGAAGAGAAGCTGATTGATCCAACCTTTATTACAGCTTATCCCACCGAAGTGTCACCACTTGCCAGAAGAAACGAGGAGAACCCTGAGGTTACAGACCGTTTTGAACTCTTTATCACTGGCCGGGAACTTGCCAATGCTTTTAGTGAATTGAACGATCCGGTCAATCAACGACAGCGTTTTGAAAAACAGATTGCTGAAAAAGGAGATGATGATGAAATCCATCATGAACTTGATGAAGATTTTATCCGCGCCCTGGAATACGGCATGCCATCCGCTGCCGGAGAAGGTATAGGTATTGATCGTCTGGTGATGCTGCTTACAAATGCTCCTTCCATCCGTGACGTTATCCTCTTCCCGCATTTGAAGGCTGAGGTAAAACAGCAGACCAAAAAAAACAAAAAGACAAGCAACACAGATAATGTTTGAATGGTTCATAAGTTTCCGCTATCTGCGGGCTCGCCATAAGCAGAGGTTCATTTCACTTATCTCGCTTATCTCAGTCGCCGGCATTACCATGGGTGTTATGGCGCTCATCGTGGTGCTGGCCGTCTATTCCGGTTTTACAAACGGCTTGCGTGACCAAATTCTTGGTATCAATTCCCATATTATTGTTCAGCGTTTGGGAGGCATTATGCCCGAATATACCCTTACTCGTGATAGAATCATGACCGTTTCTGATGTCACGGGCGCCACTCCTTATCTCTACGCCCAGACACTGCTCAGCGGCCCTCGGGGTGGTACTGGAGTGGTGCTTCGAGGAATTGATCCCGCGACTGCGCGAGGTGTAATTGCACTGCCTGAGCAGATGATCGAAGGGAGCGTGGAAGGCTTGATTCAGGATAAAGATGCCAGGATTCCCAATATCATTTTAGGCATTGCCATGGCAGCCGATCTTCATGTGTCCGTGGGGGATAAAATTCGACTTATCTCTCCTTCCGGCCCGCTCACACCCATGGGAGTAATCCCCAGGATCAAAACCTGCCGTGTATCCGGAATTTTTGAATCGGGTATGTATGAGTATGACTCAACCATTGCTTATATGCATATTCCAGCTGTTCAGAATTTTCTGGAAAGCGGTGATGTGGCGCATGGAATTGAGGTTACAGTGAAAGAAAAAGAATTGAACCGCGCCGATCGGGTGGGCAGGCGAATCGTTGAGCTTCTTGGAGGCGGATTTGTCGCAAAAGACTGGATGTCCATGAACCGTAATCTCTTTGCTGCCTTTAAACTTGAAAAAATCGGGATGTTTATCTGTGTTGCACTCATCATTTTGGTTGCCGCGCTGAATATCATCTCAGCCCTGATCATGGTGGTCATGGAAAAAGAGAAGGATATTGCCATCTTAAAATCCATGGGTACCACTTCAAAATCCATCATGAAGATATTCTTTAATCAGGGGCTTATTATCGGATTATCCGGCACCTTCCTTGGTGTTGTCGGCGGCCTTGGTTTGTGCGAGCTTCTGTCACGTTATAAATTTATAGAACTGCCCTCCAATGTGTATCCCATGAATACTTTGCCCATAAAAGTATTGCCCATGGATGTTACCATTATTGCGGTGTCAGCCATTGTTATCACACTCTCTGCCACCATTTATCCTTCCTGGAAAGCCTCTCAGGTGAAGCCGGCTGAGGTTCTTTCATGAATACTGATTCAAACCAGATCCCTCTGTTTACTGCCAGCAATCTGTGTAAGAGTTTTCATAGTGGTATCAAAAAAATTCAGATCCTGGATGGACTTGAGTTCAGTATTAACAAAGGTGAAATGATGGCGGTGGTCGGGGCATCCGGCTCAGGAAAAACAACTCTTCTTCAGATTCTTGGAACCCTGGACACCCCGGACAGCGGCGAGCTACTCTTTGAGGGAGACAACCTGACTGCCAAAAGTGATGGTGAACTTTCAAAGTTTCGTAACAAGTCTCTTGGCTTTATTTTCCAGTTCCACCATCTGCTGCCCGAATTTTCAGCCATTGAAAATGTTATGATGCCGGGCCTTATTGCAGGCAAAAAAAAGGATGAGATGGAGGAACCTGCCAGAAAATTACTTGAGCAGGTTGAACTCAGTCACCGAATCGAACATAGAGTAAATGAACTTTCCGGTGGTGAACAGCAGCGCACAGCTCTTGCACGTGCTCTTGTCATGAAGCCTTCACTGCTCCTTGCCGATGAACCCACGGGTAACCTTGATGCAAAATCCGGTAATCTTGTTTTTGAGCTGATTAAATCTCTGTGCGGAGACCTTGGACTTGCTGCCATTATGGTAACTCACAATCAAAAACTGGCACGCCAGATGGATTCTATTTTTATCCTGGAAAACGCAGTTCTTACTCAGCAGTCACATTCATAAACTTCTGATGCGCCTGCATCATTCTAATCTGCCCATAGGAATAGTCTTCTCCCAGGCGTTTCTTTACTGCCGTCAGTGAATTTTCTTTTTCTGCGGCAAGTTCCCTTGCAATAGCCTCCTGCTGTTCCTGAGAAAGCAGCTTAGCTATGGCAATCGTACCATCTTCCACAAAAAAACAGAGATGGGTTTCTATTGTGGACTCCACCAATCCTCTTTCTTTGGCAATTTCCTTAATACTATTACCGGCGACAAACATCTCCAGACTGATATCTCTGGTTGTCCCTTTTTCAGGAGGGCCATCACCAGCGGCTTTTGGAGGCTCTTTAGGCGCAGGCAAAGTTACTGCTTCAATATTGTGCTTCTTTCGATAGCGACAAACATGTTCCAAAATCTCCTTACCATAATTCTGGATGGTCTTCTTCCCGACACCGGGGATAGCCCTCAGTTCCTTCGGATTCTCCGGTAAACAGACCACAATCTGAATCAGTACGCGCTGATAGAGAACCTGAAACCTTGCCACATCAAGCTCTTTGGCTTTCGCTGTGCGCCAGTCCCGCAGAGTTTCAAACAATTCAGGATGTTCAATATCTGATTCAGTATACGCCGGTGCCTGCTGTTTTTTCACCTTTGATGACTGAAAATCAATTTCAGCAGCCGATACTGCACGCAGATAGGCAGTCGGAGAAAAGCCCTGTTCGCAGGATTTGATCCCGGCAAGTTTTACTCCAATCTCTTTCCTGCAGTTATTCAAGACATTATTTATTGTCTTGCGAAGCTCTTTATTGTCTGTCTCAAATTGCAGGGTTTGCACAGATTCTGTAAATATTGCGGCAAACTTCTCTTGAAACCAGAGAGATGCCTTGTGGATTCGCTCCAGGATATGTTCATCGCTTTCCGGGAGATTATGATCCTGGAAAATGGTATGGAGCTGATTCTTAAAACTCTCCCCCACCTTGAAAATAGATTCCCGTGCCTGCTGTTCAGTCATAGCCATATCTGAAGCCCCTGACACCTGAACCACACTTGCATTACGGGTTAAAAGATGCACAAGATAGCCAAGACGTTTGGACAGCAAAACAAAATCAAAACACTCATATAACAGCTTCTGCTGATAGCTGATTTTTGCTGTCAGCAGCATGCTTTCAGTGGGAGGATTATTCCGGCCAGTCTCATCAAAACGCAGCACGGCCTGATCTGTATCCACACCTCTTTTGGCAATGGAGGAACTAAGCACCAGCCCTTCAAGTGTTTTACAGCGACTAAGTGCCACATACACCTGGCCATGGGCAAAGGCTGCCTGAGCATCAATGATGACACGTTCAAAGGTGAGCCCCTGACTCTTATGGATAGTGATGGCCCAGGCAAGTTTTAAGGGATACTGTTCAAACTTTCCAACTGTCTCCTCTTCGATCTCTTTATTTTCATCATTGATCGTATACTTAATATTTTCCCAGCTAATGGGATCAACTTCAATCTCTTTAGTGTCACCCGGACATAACACAAAAATCGTCTTCCCGGTAATTGCAGTAATCTTTCCAATTTTTCCGTTATAGTACAGCTTGTCAGGAGACGAATCGTTGCGCACAAACATTACCTGTGCACCTTTTTTAAGGGTCAATTGAAAGAGAGTCGGAAATATCTGCTCCGGAAAATCTCCGGTGACATCAGCGTTAAACAGGTATTCCCTGCCATCAAGCTCTTTCAGTCTCGTCTGGTTAATCGAGTCCGCGCTGGCATTATGAGTGGTAAGCGTTATATAGCCCTGATCTTCGTCGGGCATGAAATTTTCCACATAGCGTGTGTTCAAAGCATCCAGGGTTGTCTCATCAAGTGTATTCTCCCGCACCCTGTTTAAGATCCGGATAAAATCCTCATCGGATTGACGATAGATATGCTTGAGTTCAATGGTGAGTAGTTCTGTTTGCAGAAGCGCCTTGCTGGAAAAGAAATAAACCGACTCATAGTGTTGCTGCAAAAGACTCCACTCATGTTGTTTGGCCACGGGCGACAGCTGATGCAAATCACCAATCATCAACAACTGTACGCCTCCAAAGGGCTGTTGACTACGCCTGTGACGACGCAGCGTGGCATCCACGGCATCGAGCAGATCAGCCCGTACCATACTGATTTCATCTATCACCAGCAGATCAAGGCTTTGGATGATCTGTTTTTTTTCTTTGGAGAAACGAAAATGGCGTTGACGGTTCCGTTCGTATGCATCGCTGCCCGGAACATAGGGGCCAAAGGGGAGTTGAAAAAAGGAGTGTAATGTTACACCGCCAGCGTTCATTGCAGCAACACCCGTGGGGGCTGTAATAATCATCCGCTTTGGAGTTTGTTCCTGCAGCCCGTGAAGAAATGTGGTCTTTCCTGTTCCCGCTTTTCCGGTCAAAAAGATATTTGATCCGGTGAACTGAACAAAATCACTGGCAAGCTGCAGGTCATTATTTACGATAGGCATTTGTTTCCCTGAACAATGATAGCCGTCTTCACATCTTCAGATAACTTCTTAGAGTTCGAGCCAGCAGCGGTGCAAGCGAATACACCTCGAGCAGATCATCACTAACCCGTCCCGGATAACTATCAGATCCAATTATTTTACTGATTGAGCTGTCCATAAAACGCTGTCTTGCCTCCCCTGCCATTACAAGGTGAGTGGCAAGCACTGCAATGTCTGCTGCTCCTGCTTCCAGGCAACGTTCAGCAGTCTGAATAATTGACCCGCCAGTGCGGATCATATCATCACAGATCACCGCAGTCTTGCCTTTTACAACACTTGAAACCTGCCTGACAATGGTCTTGTCCGTATCGTATCGATCTTTATCAGCTGCCGTATGAGAACAATTAAGCAGACTCGCAAGCTTAGCCACCTGTTTTGAGAATCCATAATCGGGAGAGACCAATACAAACTCTTTCAGGTTCATCTTTTTCAGATGCTCAACCACCAGATCACCTGTCCAGATATGCTTGGTGGAAATATCACCTGCATGGGCATGCAATACAGCTTCTGAGTGAATATCTACAAAGGCAACAAAATTGGGGCGGGCACGAAAAATCTGGCGAGTTCTGGTAACTCCCTTGGGAATTTCGAACGAGCCGCGTTTGGCACGTTCCATGGTGGAATAACCAAGGTAGGGAATCACCACATTTACGCTCGCTGCATTATAATATCGAGCGCCTTGAATGAGATCCATCAGCTCCTGGTGGGAGTCTTCTGTGTGAGTTGAGGCCACAATAATCAGGGTCTTTCCAGCAATATCCTCAGGAAATGCATGATATTTTTCACCATCTGCAAAATCCTTGCGAATCATGGTGGTAAATTCAAGTCCCAACTCTTTTGCAACCGTTATGCCAAGATCGGTGGAAGCCCGATTGGCCACCACCACATAGTCTGAATTATTTGTCATCACAGAGCCGCAACAATCGCATCTCCCATGGCAGCAGTGTTCACCACCCTGGAAGGATCAATGGCGATATCAGCAGTATGAATTCCTTTTTCAAGAACTGTTTCCACTGCCTTATCAATGGCATCTGCTGTGTCACCAAGACCAAAGCTGTAACGCAGCATCATGGAGGCTGAAAGAATTTGAGCGATGGGGTTGGCAATACCTTTTCCCGCAATATCAGGAGCAGATCCGCCAGCCGGTTCGTACATGCCAAATTTATCGTTATTGAGACTTGCAGACGCCAGCAGCCCCATGGAACCGGTAAGCATGGCAGACTCATCAGAAATAATATCACCAAACATATTACCGCAGAGCATAACATCAAACTGGTGAGGATCACTCACAAGCTGCATGGTGGCATTATCCACATAGAGATGTGCAAGCTCCACATCCGGATAGTCCTTAGCTATCTCTATCACTACTTCCCGCCAGAGCACCATGGTTGTAAGAACATTCGCTTTATCAATTGATGTTACCTTCTTTCCACGAAGCCTTGCCGCCTCAAAAGCCATACGGGCAATACGCTCAATTTCTGATCGTTTATAAGCCATGGTATCATAGGCTCGTTCTTCCGGCCCCTCACCTTCACGTCCCTTTGGAGTCCCAAAGTAAATACCAGAGGTAAGCTCTCGTACACACAGGATATCAAAACCATCTTTTATGATGTCAGCACGTAAGGGACAGGCAGCAGTTAAAGATTTAAAAACCCGGGCAGGACGCAGGTTACAAAAAAGATCAAAATGCTTCCTTAGAGGAAGCAGAGCTGCTCGTTCCGGCTGCTGCTCCGGAGGAAGCTTTTCCCATTTGGGGCCTCCAACCGAACCAAAAAGAATTGCATCGCTGTTCTCACAAAGTTTGAGAGTGGATGCGGGAAGTGCTTCGCCATGATTATCAATGGCAATCCCCCCGACATCTGCGTCTTCATAGAATAAGCTGAAGTCAAATTTCTTTTGGGCCGCATCAAGTACCTTAATGGCCTCTGCCATAACTTCAGGACCGATACCATCTCCTGCAAGGATTGCTATTTTCTTCATTTAGTCACCAGTTTGTACGCAGGTTTTTATCCTGCCCTATTATTAAAAGGATCACATATTTTTCAGTCGTCTATTTCTAGCAAATCCACTGGCATTTGACCAGAGTAAAAAAAGAGCCATTTAAATTTGACTCTTCCACTCATATTTTGATAGGCTTAATTGAGGCGTCCTTAAGAATGATACCACAGACCGGAGATACAGTTTTGCAGAAACTACTCATCATTTTCCTCATCCTCTTTTCGCTGTCTCCGGCAATGGCCTGGGATGATACCACGCTG
>DQVD01000126.1 GCA_015661935.1 Desulfocapsa sulfexigens
CTTCACTTTTTATTGGGGGTGGGTTGGTTTTTACAGGCCTTTTCCTTGTAAATCGTAAGCCATCTGTTTCCTGATCTATCCTACCCATTTTTCTTCCATAAAATGGTCAGTCTGCTACACTGCTTATATGCCTTTTAACTGTTTGCTTACGGAGCTATCCAGCATGTATAAAAAAGAGGGTTACCATGCGTTTTGAATCCGGAAAGATGATCTCTGATTTTGACCCTCACTTCAAGATTTTCCACGAACTTATGCCCTTTAAGGTTCAGGAAATATTACTGGTTTCAAGTCCCTATGATGCCTTTATCATGGAGGAAGACGGATCTCTTGCTACTCGTATCATCAATGAATATCAGGGGTTAAACTTAAGTGGTGCGCCACGTATAACCCTTGTTTCATCTGGCCGCGAAGCATTGGAAATCCTACGTCGTCTAGCCTTTGATCTGGTCATCACCATGCCCCATGTCGGAGGTATGGATGCCTTTGATTTAGGCGCTGCAATCAAGAAAATTCATCCCACTCAGCAAGTGGTGCTGATCTCCCATAGTCTGCGCGGCATTTATCCTTTACCGGAAAATGTTGAATGCCACTCCATTGATGATATGTATCTCTGGTGCTGTGAAGCGGATCTTCTTCTCTCACTTATTAAGAACTTTGAAGATCATGTAAATGTGGATGCCGATACCGCGCGTGCTATGGTGCGGGTGATCATCATGGTTGAGGATTCTCCTGTTCACCGATCTTATTTTCTTCCCATATTGTATCATGAAGTTGTGCGTCAGACTCAGGCAGTTCTCGATGAGAGTCTGAATGAACCACATCGTCTGTTGCGCATGCGGGCAAGGCCCAAAATTCTTACTGCTATCAATTACGAAGAGGCCATGGCTCTTTATGAGGCTTATAAACCTTATATTTTTGGGATTATATCGGATGTACGGTTTCCTCGAAGAGGAGAGATGGATTCAAAAGCCGGATTACGATTGCTTGAAACCATCAGAAAAGAAATACCGGATCTGCCCATGCTGATGCTCTCTTCAGAGCCGGAAAACAGGGAACGGGCTGAGGCTATTCCGGCAGTATTTCTTGATAAAGAGTCCCCTTTTGTGAAAGAGGGAATTCATTCATTTTTTCTCGATTATCTCGGGTTTGGTGATTTTGTTTTCCGGATGCCCGATGGAACTGAGATTAGTCGTGCTTCAAATCTCTATGAATTTGAGCAGGAACTCCGTGTAGCTCCCCAGGAATCAATCAGATATCACGCGAACCATAATCATTTCTCAAATTGGGTTATGGCACGGGCTGAGGTGGCATTAGGAACGCGTCTACACCGTGATTATGTGAGTGGTGTTGAAAGTAGTTCGGATCTTCGTGATGATCTTGTTTTTAAGGTACACTCTCTTCGCAAATTGCGTCAACAGGGAGTTGTAGTGAAATTCTCCCGCGATATGTTTGATCCGGAGATCATGGATTTTGTGAGGATTGGGAAGGGCTCCATGGGAGGGAAAGCCCGGGGCCTGGCCTTTATGTGGATGCAGCTTCAACAGTCACGGGGAAGCCATAAGTCCCTTGCTGAGAATCGTGTAACTCTTCCTAAAACCTGCGTGGTAACAGCTGATGGGTTTGATGATTTTATCGCTAACAATCGCTTACGTCTTGAAAAAGATGTCTCCGATGAATCCATTGCTGATATGTTTCTGGCAGCAGAACTTCCCGTCTGGTTAAAGGAAGATTTACGCGCATTTCTTCTGAAAATTGATGTTCCACTCTCTATAAGATCCTCCAGCCTCCTTGAAGATGCTCATTTTAGGCCCTATGCAGGGTTGTATTCCACTTATTTTCTCCCTAACAATCACCCATCCTTTTCCCGTCGTTGTCAGCAGCTCGAAGAAGCAATCAAGCTGGTTTATGCGTCCACCTGGTTTGAAAACCCCAGGCAGTATTCAAAAGTATCTGAACAGGGCCGGGAAGATTCCATGGCAGTCATCATTCAACAAGTAGTGGGGCAGGAGTTTGGCGGTTACTATTATCCTCACATTTCAGGTGTCGCTCAATCTCATAACTATTATCCGGTGATGAAGATGAAAGCTGAGGAAGGGATTTGTCATATGGCGCTAGGCATTGGCAAGACCGTGGTGGAAGGGGAACGCTCCCTGCGATTTTCTCCGGCCCACCCTGGGCGGCTTGTTCAGTTTTCCACGGTTAAGGATATTCTTCAGAATTGTCAGCGCCAGTTTTATGCACTCGATATGGAATCTTCTACAAAACTGAATCGTGACGGTTCAAATCTGGTGAAACGTCTGGTGCAGGATGCAGAAAACGAGGAGCCGGTACAACTTCTTTCTTCCACTTATATTCCTGCTGAGGATCGGATACGGGATTCTGCAATGCCCGGTATGAAAGTTGTTACTTTTGCGCGGGTTCTCAAACATAAACTCTACCCGTTGCCTGAAATTCTTCAGGATCTCCTGGATCTTGGGAGGCGGGGTATGGGCTGTGAGGTTGAGATTGAATTTGCAGTTCACCTTGATAAAAAGATACAGAATAGTGAATTCTTTTTTCTGCAAATGCGTCCGATGGTTACGGGTGGTGAGCATGATGATGTGGCAATCTGCAGTAATGAGATTGACAGGGCATTTTGTTTTTCCAGATCTTGTCTGGGACATGGTCGGTTTATGAATATGGCAGACATCTTAGTGGTGAGGCCCGAGACGTTTGATGTGTCGGCAACGAGCGCCATCGCAACAGAAATTAACGGACTGAATGCGAGATTGCAAGCAGAGAAGCGTCCTTATGTGCTTATTGGTCCGGGACGATGGGGCTCTGCTGATCCCTGGCTTGGAATCCCTGTTCAATGGCGGGATATCTCAGGAGTTGGCGCAATTATAGAACTACAGAATGAATCAATCCATGC
>DQVD01000155.1 GCA_015661935.1 Desulfocapsa sulfexigens
GAGAACCTAATTGACCTTATCAGGAGTGAACGTTTTTTTTATTGCACCTACAGCTCCAAGCGACTTCGCTTCGCCGATAATGTCGTCACCAGTCTCTGTTGATATCATTAATACCGGGATATCTTTAATAGCGTCTCGATTAGCTTTTTCACGAAGGAAGCTGATTCCATCCATATTGGACATACTGATGTCACTAAGCACTATATCGACGCTCTCACTCTCCAAAACTTCAAGAGCTTCAAGACCGTCTGCCGCTTCAAAATATTATCAAAATCTATTCCTCCTGGCGCAGAGATCTTTCTACGATTTTTCTCATGGTGCTGAAATCATCAACCAACAATACACTCTCACCCATTCCTTACCTCCTGTAAGGCAAAATTATGAACTGAATCGAGGATCATTTATATTGAACAACCAAGATTGATACTCAATTATTATTACTCAGAGGAATGATATCAGTTTTTTTAGAGTAAAAATCAAATAACTTTCAAAAAGATATTTTGCACATACGGTCTGCTTTTTGCAAAGGTATAATAAAAACAATCTTCAAATTGGGCAGGGAATGAAAAAATATCTTATAATTTTAATAGTTATCCTGGTTTCAGTGCCACCTTCGGCCATGGCCCAAAGTGTACTGACCAGGATCAATAAAATTCAAAGTAAATCCTCTATTGAATTATACTGCTCATTCACCAAACTTCCTGTATATCGGTCAAATATCAGGGGAAAACGAGTAGATTTCATTCTTGAAAATACCACTCTAAAACCGGATTTTATCTTTTTTGATTCAGATGATAAAATAGTCAAAATTTTGTCACAGTATAAAAACAACACAACAATTCTTTCTTTTTTCTTCAGATATCCACCACAGCGATTCGACATTGTTCCTAACCGGGACGACAACAAGCTCACTGTCACTATTTTACCTGGAAATCAATACAGCCTTGCACTCCCGGATTTTTCTTCAAAACTTGCAGGGCTTACAATTCTTGAAAGAACAACTAAAGATTTTTCTAATCCACTCATCGCCTCACCCTATTCTGCCGACTGGAAAAGTTTCTTTAAACTCTATGAATCGAAAGTTCATTTTTCAATGCCGGTTCAGTTCACCATACTGCCCTTCCCTGCCATGGCTTATCTTCTTCCAGAAAGAGAAGCAAACAGGGATCTCCTGGGTGAAGAGATCTATACGTTAGCGGAACAAAAACTATGGCACACTATTCTCCCCATACTTTTAGAACAAATTACCAAAGAAAAAGATCCTGAAATTAAGAAAAAACTGGTTCTCACCTACGGAGATGTTCTTTTACGTGATAATAATTTTGTGGATGCCTTTAAACAATTCTATCTTCTTTCAGAGGAATACGCAGAAGAGGAGATAGGAATCTTTTCAAAATACCTGCTCAGCCTCCTGCGGGCACGTTTTGAAGACCCTTTCATAGCTGATTATGAAATGAGAAATTTGAACGAATCAATAGCTCCATCTAATCCTCTCACCCCTTATTTTCTCATTAGTCAGATAGAAACTGCTCTTGCGACAGAACAATATTCTCGTATGCATGATTTACTGGCAAGAGATGATATTGCATATCCCGGTGATACAGCAATGATACGAAATTTACGACAGGCTGATTACTGGTATGGCACAAACGATCTTATCAAAGCGTATATTGGATATCAACTCCTCGAGAAACATGAATTATTACTGGATAAAACTTTTTCTTTAAATGGATATTGCGACACTCTCTATCAATACAAACAATATCAGGATGCTTCCCGTTGTTACACGATGCTCAGTGAACACATTAAAGACAAAGAAAAACTTGGCCTGATCACTTACCGGAAATATATGGCAGAACTTCACTATAAATCTCCAACAGAAATGGTTGATTATTTTGCTCGAATTGAAAACACGTATCCCGGCACCGAGGCAGGGTTCAGAGGTGCTTTAAAGAAAACGGATCTACAGTATCTGACTCTTGAAAACTGGAGCGAAACCGCAGTTCTTTATTACAATGCCCATGCTGAGAAATCCGTTACTCGTTCGGGCAGGGAAGAGGCAAGCTTTAAAGAAGCCCTAGTTTACCGATTAATGAAAAAAAACATCCAAAGTGTCAAACGTATCATGGATTTTTTACGAGATTTTAGAAAAGGTGAATTACATCAGTCGGCTCAGGCACTTCTAATTGAATTATTTCCACTCGTCATTAAGGAGTATGTGGCTAACGAACAGTATATGGAAGCTCTGATTCTTGCAAAAAAGAACAGAAAATTATTTCTTAAAAATTGGGTTGATATTGCACTGCTTACTGATATTGCCAATGCGTATAATTCCATTGGTATTTATCAGGAAGCATCAAAGCTCTACTTGTACCTAATTACTCTCTCATCAGAAGATAAAAAAGAGAAATACTATCTTCCGTTGATCAGTGCAGCCTATGACCATGGTGCCTACAATATAGTAGAAGATTATGCAGATCAGTACAGTTTTAGATATCCCAAAGGTAGCTTTAAAGAAAGAATACTCATTCTTCGTGTCAAAAGCATGCTCGCGGAAGAACGTTACCAGGATGCAATAGCTATACTTCCTGACACAATACCGGCAACAGAAGAGTTCTCCTTACTAGCTGCCACCCTGTATTTTCATGAAAACAATTTTGAAAAAGTAATTGAAATTCTCGATAGACCAATGGAGATCAGTGGTAAAAAACTAGCCAGAAGTAATTTTATGCTTGCTGAAAGTTTCTATCAACTGAACCTGTTTAATAAATCCGAATCTTTTTTTTCAAAAATCCCAAGAGAGTCAAACCACCACGACCAGGCACAATTCCGGCTGGCTGAGGCTCTTAAAAAAGACGGACAAAATGAAGCTTCACTAAAAATCTACAAAGATCTTGCCGAAACAGGAGAGAACCCCCTGTGGGTAAAATTAGCGAAAAAGGAATTGGAGCTAAATGATGTCCTGTAATAAATGTCAGATAATTTTCTAAAGGAATTCGAGAAAAAATTATGAAACCACTTGCTCCCTTTGATTCAAACATGACGCTGCTGCAAAAGGTTATGGATCTGCGTTCTACAAAGCAAAGCGTTATTGCTGCCAATATCGCCAATGCAGAAACTCCGGGGTACGCCAGAAAAGTATTCGAATTTGAAAAGGAGCTGCAACAGGCCCTTACAGTAAATTCGGGAAAACTTGAGACTACACACAGCAGACATATTCCATTAACCCCGTATAATATTAGTTCTGTATCCGGAAAAGTTCACGAAATTAAGGATACCAAAGGAATTGGTGATGAAAATGGAGTGAGTGTTGATATGGAAATGATAGATCTATCTGAGAATCAATTGCTCTATGAAACAGCTGCCCAATTGCTAAAGAAAAAATTTGCATTACTGAAATATATAATTGCTGAAGGAAAATAATACCAAATCAACTTTTTAAGAGGCCCCTATGGATATCTTCACTAGCATGGACATAAGTGCATCTGCACTAAAATCTCAACGCATACGACTCAATACAATCAGTTCCAACCTTGCCAACGTGGAGACAACGTCCACCCCGGAAGGTGGTCCTTATAAAAAGAAATCAGTGTACTTTCAAACAAAGCCCATGCCTTTCAAGGAACAACTCGATAACTCCATGCAAGGGGTTGAGGTCACCAAAATAATTGAAGATACAACAGAACCTCGAAAAATCTATGACCCATCGCATCCCGATGCCGCAGAAGATGGCTATGTGGAAATGCCCAATATCAGTGTACTTAAAGAGATGGTGGACATGATGTCAGCCACTCGCGCCTATGAAGCAAACACTACCGTGATAAAATCCGCAAAACGTATGGCACTAAAAGCATTGGAAATAGGGAGGTAATATAAGTAATGAATCCAATCCTTAACAACATAACCGGACTTAAACCATTGCCACTAAAGCCTGCGGATACCAATCCCATTGCCAGAGCAGGTTCTGACTTTTATCAAATGATAAAGGCAAACATCAATCAGGTTGCAAAAGCAGAGTCTCATGGTGGCAAAGCCATTGAAGGTTTACAGAGTGGTCAGGCAAAAAACCTTCATGAAGTGATGATCAGCGTGGAAAAAGCAGACATTTCATTGAAAATGCTGGTTCAGTTTCGAAATAAGGCGTTACAGGCTTATGAAGAAATTATGAGAATGCAGATCTAGCAATAGTATAGATAAAATTGCAAGAACTTAGGCATAAACCTAAGGAACGGGGACACTAGCCTAATATTTACCTTTACACCTTCCCTGTAGAAAAGGGATTTTTTCATGGCCGAAAAAAACATCATAGAAAAAGAAGAAACAAGAGAAGAAGAAATTACTATTCCTGAGAGAAAAGACATTATAACTCTTATCAAAGAGTGGCCTCTCTCCAAGAAAATTTCTCTGGCTGCAGTCACTGTTATCTCGATTGCTGTTTTTGCTGTTATTATCATTCAGGCACGCACTGCCAATTATCAATTGTTGTATGCAAATCTTACTGAAAAAGATGCCGCATCCGTTGTTTCCTGGCTCAAAGGAGAGCGAATTGATTATCAATTGAAAAACGGCGGTAAAAACATTTGGATAGCAGCAGGTAAACTCTACGAAACTCGACTGGAACTTGCATCTGGAGGACTCCCTTCCGGGGGCGGTGTTGGATTTGAGGTATTTGATAAACAATCATTTGCCCTCACAGATTTTGTTCAGAAAGTGAACTATACAAGAGCGCTACAGGGAGAGCTTGCAAGAACAATCACTTCGTTAAAACCTGTTGAAGCTACCAGAGTCCATCTGGTTCTTCCTGAAAAACGCTTATTTAAAAACCAGCAAAAAAACGCGACCGCATCCATTATTGTCACCCTCAGCAAAGCAGGGACACTTGGAAAAAGTCAGGTGCAAGGCATTATCCATCTGGTATCCGGATCTGTTGAAGGGCTAAATGCTGATGGGGTGAAAATTATTGACAGCAACGGCAATGTTCTTGATGGAACAGCCAAACATGATGATCAACTTTTTTCTGTTGATATGATCGTCTTTCAACAGCAACTTGAACATCGAATGGAAGCAAGAGCACAGGATCTGCTCGATAAAACCATGGGCAAAGGACAGGCCATGGTGAGAGTGACTGCGACACTCGACTTTGCAAAAGTCGAAAAAACAGAAGAGCTCTTTGATGCTGAAGAACCTGTTATCCGGAGTGAACAAACCACGGCGGA
This sequence comes from Desulfocapsa sulfexigens, assembly GCA_015661935.1. GTDB lineage: Bacteria > Desulfobacterota > Desulfobulbia > Desulfobulbales > Desulfocapsaceae > Desulfocapsa > Desulfocapsa sulfexigens_A. Next base: position 5,217 of record DQVD01000155.1, read on the forward strand.
AAGCAGTGGGAATCAAAATAGTGGTGGAATACCTGGTGTTGAGTCCAACCTTCAGGGCAACACCCAAGGTGCAGCAGGCAACACGCCCCCAACCAGCAAAACGTCTCGAACAACAAATTACGAAATCAGTAAAACCATCAGTAAAACCATCAATGCCATCGGCACAATACAAAACCTTTCAGTTTCAGTTTTGCTCGCTGACAAAATCATTCCCGCAAAAGATAAGGAAAGCCAGCCAACTTCTGAAACAAGAAACGAGAAAGAACTTAAATCTGTTGAAACAATGGTTTCAAGTGCTTTAGGCCTTAATCCTGAAAGGGGTGATACTATCAACGTTACCTCAATGCCTTTTGTGGTAACTGCCGATGACCCAATACTGGCTGATGGAATGCCTGCGAACTTACTCTATGAATATTTTCCGCTCATAAAAATTGGCCTTCTAAGTCTCGGTGTCCTTCTTTTCTATTTTCTTCTGGTCAGGCCACTTATCAAAACTATTAAGACAGAAGTCACTGATCACAACAAAACCGTCACAGAACTTGAGCAGGCTGTACTGGCTATGAAAGATGCAAAAGAGCAGAAAAAACTAAAAGGCGAAGCTGATGAGTCTATAGAAGAGATCGATCCTGACCCTGTGATAGCGCTTCGCAATGAAATTATGAAGAACCATGTCCCCACTGCATATATAATTAAAAACTGGATCAATGAAGGTTAATTTATGAACTTTGAAACACTGACAGGACTCAGCAAAGCTGCTGTGTTGTTAATGTGTCTTGGTGAAGAGGCAACAGCAAAAATATTTGAAGAGCTGAGTGATGAAGAGATTGGTCTTGTAACTCGTACAATAGCAGCCATCGATCATATTCCAGAGGATGTAAAGGATACGGTTTTCACTAACTTTGCAGAATCACAAAGACAATTCGCCGGTCTCTTTATTAAAGGGAGTAATTTTGCTAAAAAGGCAATCTCCTCACTCGAGGCCGATGATCGAACTGAAGATCTTCTTGATCAATTTATTTCAGGTACGGAATCCCGTCCACTCGAAACCATCGCCCTTATGCAGCCGACAATGGTGGCAGGTTTGCTTGAGAAAGAACATCCTCAAACAGTCTCTCTTGTACTTTCAACTCAGCATGTAAGTCATGCAAGTGAAATTCTGTCTCATCTTCCGGAAGAGATTCGTGCAGATGTTGTATATCGTATTGCAAAAATCGAACAGGTCTCCTCTGAAGTTATCACAAAGATAGAAGAATCTTTACATCGGGAAATCGGACAAGTGGGAAATAAAAAACAGAGTCAGGTTGGTGGACTTGATAAGGTCGTTGACATTCTCAATAGCATGAAAAACAGCATGGACGCAGATATTCTTGATGACATTGAAGAGAATGATCCTGATATGGTTGAAGAGATCAGGAAACGTATGTTCACCTTCGAAAACCTTACAGCACTTGATGGTCGTTCACTCCAGATGATTCTGCGAGAAGTTAACAATGATACTCTCACCATAGCTCTTAAGACTGCATCGGATGAAATGCAGGAAAAAATATTTGCAAATATGTCTGCGCGTGCTGCTGATATGATCCGTGATGATCTTGATGCCATGGGCCCTGTCCGTCTCTCTGAAGTTGAAGCCATGCAGCAATCCATTGTGAAAATTGCAATGAAGCTTGAAGAAGAAGGTAAACTTATGCTCGGAACCGGAGGCGGCGATGAGCTTGTCTAGGTTTTACAAAAACAATACAGCATTTCAGGCACAGGCAGTGCTGGATAAAAGTGCTGTTATTAGTAACGAACCTATCTGGAAGTCAATTGTCAAAGAGGAAGCTATTATTCCGGAAGAGAATGTGACTGAGGAAATCATTGAATCACTACCTGAGACGGACCTTGCGCCAGAAACAGTTGACACCCATGAGCCTTCTCTACCTCCTGTGGAAGAGGTCGAAACACCCAAAGAAGAGCCCACCACACCGATGCCGCAGGAAGTCACAATCGATATAGAAACCATAGAACAAAACGCCTTTTTATCTGGAGTTGAGGCAGGAAGAAAGCAGGCGGAAGAAGATTTTGAGAACACTGCCCAAACCTTTATGTGTATTTGTAAGGAGCTTGATTCACTACGGGAAACCATCCTTAGAAACAGCACAGCAGAGATGAAAGAACTGGTACTTGCTATCAGTGAGAAAATCATACGCCATTCAGTCACAGAACAGGATGAAACCATCGTCGCAACTATCAATGATGCTATAAATCTTGCTGTTAAATCAGATGAATTCCAAATTCAGATAAATCCGGAAGATCTGGCTGCCATTGAAGCAAAAAAACAAGAAATTATAGATAGTGTGAGTGGACTCGACAATATAGTTTTGATGGCTGACCCAACCATTGAAAGAGGCGGCTGTATACTGGAATCCACATGCTGCACTGTGGATGCCAGCATGATAGGCCAGATCAAAGTAATTCATGATTCTATTATGGCAACTGATACTCTTCCAGAAACAAAAGGCAACGCAGAACCGGATAACATTAAATGAAATTCAAGAATACAGGTATTCAATGACACTTTTTTCAGGATCAATAGAAGATATTCATCCTATCCGTATCTGTGGCAAAGTTTCACGTATCGTTGGGCTGATTATTGAAGGCCATTGTCCTTACGCCTCTGTCGGATCTCTTTGCGAACTCACTCCACTGGACGATTCCGACCCAATACTTGCCGAAATTGTTGGTTTTATTGATTCAAGAGCCTTGCTCATGCCACTGGGAGAACTGCGCGGACTTGGACCGGGAAGTAAAATCCGGGTTATCAAACCCAGTGCATCCATCAAAGTTGGTTTCAATCTTCTTGGCCGCGTAATTGATGCAATGGAGAATCCGATTGATGGGCAGCCAGCCCCCTTATTGGAAGAAGAAAAACAGATCTATTCTCTCCCTCCCGGCCCCATGGAGAGGAAAAACATAAGTGAGCCGCTCGATCTTGGAATTCGTGCAATCAATGGGCTTATGACCTGTGGTATGGGGCAGCGCATGGGAATCATGGCGGGTTCCGGTGTCGGAAAAAGTGTACTTCTTGGTATGATGGCTCGCTATGCCCGTGCAGATATTAATGTAATCGCGCTCATCGGCGAGCGTGGCAGAGAAGTTCGGGAGTTTATTGAAAGAGATCTTGGTACGGAAGGACTTGCACGTTCAGTAATTGTTGTTGTCACCTCGGATCAATCACCCTTGCTTCGGATGCGGGGCGCCTTTGTAGCAACCTCAATTGCCGAATTTTTTTGCAGGAAAGGAAAAAACGTTCTTTTAATGATGGATTCCGTCACAAGATTTGCCATGGCCATGCGGGAAATAGGTCTTGCAATCGGTGAACCGCCAACCACAAAAGGCTACACTCCATCTGTTTTTGCAACTCTTCCTAAACTGCTTGAACGTGCTGGAAGATTTAAAGGACAGGGATCAATAACAGGTCTTTATACAGTACTTGTGGATGGAGACGATATGAACGAACCCGTTGCAGACTCTGTACGATCTATCCTTGATGGACATATTGTTCTCTCCCGGGTTCTAGCTGCAAAAAACCACTACCCTGCCATTGATGTCATGAATTCAGCAAGTCGTATCATGCGCGAAATCACGCCCACTCGTCATATTGAACTTGCCGGCAGAGCAAGGAATGTTCTTGCCACATACACCGAGGCTGAAGACCTTATCAATATCGGAGCATATGCAAAAGGATCAAATCCTAAAATAGATTTTGCCATAAGTAAAATTGATTCCATAAATTCCTTTTTGTGCCAGGGGTATGACGAAACAACTCCATTAAAAGAAACAGTTGAATCACTTGGAATGTTATTAAGTGAAAGAAAAGATGACACCGGGGAGCGTCTTGACAGGCGTGAAAGTGATAGACAACAGGAAGATTAGTAAGACATTTTGAATCAAAAACAACCATGTCACCTAAACCTTTTTCACTGGACTCCGTTCTTAAATTCAGAAAGCGCCAGGAAGACCTTGCCCAGGAACAGTTTATTAGTAAACGACTTGCAGCAGATAAAGCTGCTGCCAACCTTGAGAAGGCAAAAACCGTCTTAGAATCACTTATCAACTCTTTAGAAGAAAAACAGTCCCATGGCATTGGTATTGACGAGCTGTCGCGCTATGAAGAACGTATCCAATTTGAACAGGCACAAATCAAAGAGCTCCGGAAACTTTTATTACGAAAACAGAAAGCGGCACAGCAAAAGCGACTTAAACTTCTGGAGAAAATAAAAGAACACAAAACACTCACCACCCTGAAGGAGAAGCAAAATAAAACCTGGAAGGAGCATGTGGACAAAAAAGAGGCAGCAATGCTTGATGAAATTGCCATTCTCCATCATGCCCGGGATATCAACTGATACCGTAACTGCTCACAGGGCACCGCATCTTTTCACGGTCACGCTGGCTTACGTATGACTTATACGCTGCGCCAGCCTGACCGCGAAAACTGATATCTTTCCTTTAAGTACCGATTTCTTAACATTTCCTATTTTTTACATAAAGGAGTTCCCATGCTTTCAAAAACCATCATATCGTTAGTAATTACCTTGTTCCTCATTATAGGATCATCATCTTCTTTGAGTTTAGCCGAGGAACCTGCTGAAGCCATGGAATCTGTTGAAACAGAGACACCCAAAATCAAAAAGAAAACATCATTCAACTCTGTAGAAGAAAGACGTCTACATACTGTTTTACAAAATGAACGTGACAATCTTGAAGAAGAAAAAAAAGTTATCGCTCTCAAGAAGAAAGAGCTAAAGACTCTTCAGGATGAAGCCGATAAGAAACTTGAGCTACTTGATGAAAAGCTTGCAGAATTACAGAAAGTACAGGCAAAAATTGAAGAACTTCTGGCAGAAAAGGATGTCAGGGAACTTAAGAAAACAAAAGACTTGAGCCTTATATACGCTAAAATGACACCAGACAAAGCAGCCCTTGCAATGACAGCACTTGACGAACAGCTTGCGGCAAACCTTCTGGCAACGATGAAAGTTAAATCAGCAGCAAAAATACTGGATCGAATGGATAAGCTTAAAGCTTCCCAGCTCAGTACAACATTTGCGACTATTAAAGTGGAGTAACATAGAATGGAAACAGTCCTTCTCAATCCTAATACTACGGTCAGGAATCCAGTTGCTCAACAAGGAATAATGGACACCCGGTCTGATGACAGCCAGGATTTTTCCCCTTTGATGAATGAAGCTGTGGAAAATATTGAGAATGGACAAAGCCCTCAATATCCTGAAACACAACAGGACACAGACCAACCTGAAAACAGCTTATCACTCGATAGCCCTCAAGATGATAATGATATAGATCTATCAAACGAAGCCATACTGTTTACCGAAACAACAAATAATACAAATAATCTCAACGTTACTGGTACTGATAACTCTTCCATTGCTACTATTCCCGCCGAAAATTCTCCACTCAATTATGCTCCCATTGCTAATTCTTCCATCGTAATACCAACCGATGGCGCTTCCACTCTTAAAATGGCTGTACAGGGCACAACAATCAATCAATTAATAGAACCAGCCCCCCGGATACAATCCGAAATTGCTATCCCGGACAAAAACACCGAAACACCAGCCATTACTCCAAGTGATAAAACCAATACGGTTGCTACTTCAAAGGTCGACAGCATTCTTTTACAACAGATTCATCAAATACTTGATCAGGGAAGAGAAAATGGAACGATTGTAATTCGTGGAAACGAATTACCCGGTCACAAGCTTTCTGGTCAAATGGATAATTTACAAAATTTATCCCCCCCGGTAATGCCCGACACAAAGACTGAAAATGGTGCAATTCAAACTAAACAAGCAGGTATCCCCTTTTCAATAATTGATGACAGTAATAAAAGCACCCAAAAATCAGCAAAGCTCGAAGGTGTCCACCAGGATGTCTCAGAACAATTTCTTAATGCAAAACTCGGACAATCCAAAGGAAGCACAAAAGATAATGCGGAAAATACAAACTCCGGGCAGAAAGGATTCAACCAGGCAAATAAAGGGGAGTTGCAACAAGCAGCTACAACACCTGGTAATACTGTTACTGAAGTGAAAGTGGTAGAATCTTCTTTTGGTCAGCAGCCAGGACAGGTATCCGGCTCAGCAACTCAAACAACATCAAGTGGCGTTGAAGGAAAATTTGCACCGGGTGCACAAACTCCAGTTCCTGAAAAAGAACTTGTAGCAAACCTGATTCATCGCTTCAGTGTTAATCCAAGACTGCAAACCAGCAGGATAACCATGCAACTGAACCCTGCGGAACTTGGTTCCTTGAAGATCGATATTCTTGTAAAAGCCGATTCAATCAAAGCAAATGTTATAGCACAGAGCCAACAGGTTTTAGAGACTCTTGAAAAAAGCGTGCCGCGTCTTCGCTCAGTTTTGGAGGAGCAGGGGTTCAGGATTGATTCCTTTGAGATTTCCATGGATGGTGATGGCGGAAGCCAGAAAGAATTATTTCAGGAACAGTTCAATTCAAGACAACAGGGATTTGCTTCCAGGGAATCCTCAACAGAAAAAACAGACTCATTTGACACCCTACTGAACACACAGGAAGAAACGCTTAGTCGTGATGAAGAGAAGACGGGTGTAAACCTCACTATATAGACAGAAATCCCGACATTCGATCCTCCTGGGACAAGGAAAATAAAATGACAAGTATTGCTGAAATATTCGCACCACCAGCCGGAACAAACTCCACACCTGAATATACAAATTCAACGAGTGGTGCTGATATCATGGGGAAAGAAGATTTCCTCACTCTGCTTGTGGCACAGTTGCAGAACCAGGACCCAATGAGTCCTGATGATCCTACGGAATTCACATCTCAACTTGCAGAATTCAGTTCTTTAGAGCAACTTTTCAACCTCAATGAATCCATAGATGGAATGGTTAGCTCTCAACTGGAAGCCGACCGTTTCGACACAATGGGACTTATTGGAAAAGACATCGTTTACCCCGACAGTACCTTCAGCTTCAGTGGTGAACCGATTAGTGTTGGATATCAACTTGACGGAACAGCAGCTTCAGTAACTATGTATATTCAAGATGAAAACGGAGTTAGTATTGCAACACTCCATCCCACTGAATTATCAGAAGGTGATCATTTTCTTGAGTGGAGTGGGTTTGACAACGAAGGGAATGAAGTGCCGGAAGGAAACTACAATATTGTCCTTCAGGCAAGTTCTGCCGGTGATAATACAACGATTGGTATTTCCCCTCTTGTTCAATCTGAAGTAACAGGTGTGAGGTTCAACGATGAATCCGGGGAACCAATTATTCACACACTTGCCGGAGCAGAGATAGCAGCAGGTTCAATTATAGCTGTCTACCAGGTACAACAAGCTGAAAATAGTGATGAAACACTAAGTGAAGAAGACAAATCGTTTAGCAAAAATGGAGAAAAATCTATTTTATCA
>DQVD01000047.1 GCA_015661935.1 Desulfocapsa sulfexigens
GCTGCTTGAATAGGTGGCGGTCCCGGGTAATCTTACCTTTTTTCGGGTAACCGTCGAGGTGGGTAGTGTGTCGTGTGTTTCTTTGACAATGTAGATCAGGATCAGTTGATGGAGTTTCTGGCTCATCGTATTGCTGATAAACGATTGCTGCGTTACATAAAGCGTTTTCTCAAGGCAGGAATACAGGAAGATGGTGTTTTCAAGGATAGCGATCGGGGAACTCCTCAAGGTGGTGTTATTTCACCATTGTTGGCGAATTTGTACCTCCATTACACCCTTGATTTGTGGTATCAGAATGGCTTTCGTAAGACCTGTATTGGTTATTCTCGTTTTATCAGATATGCGGATGATTTTGTAGTGTGCTTTAAAGAAGAAGCAGACGCCAAACGATTTCGTGTAGAGATGGAAGCGAGACTTAACCAGTTTGGGTTGGAGATTGCCCCTGAGAAAACCAGGATTCTCGAGTTTGGCCCCAAAGCCCGAAGGCGTGCCAAGCAAAGAGGGGATAAAACAGAAACATTTGATTTTCTGGGTTTCACTCACTATTGCACAATATCACGAAGCGGTAAGATGTTTCAGGTTGGGCGTAAGAGCATCAGCAAGCGTATCACAGCCAAGTTGAAGTTATTTAAAGAATGGCTGCGCAATGCTCGAACTCAACCGACAGGCGAGATTATGGAAACAGTTGCCAATAAGCTTCGGGGGCATTACGCCTATTATGGGGTGTCCGGAAATTATAAGAGTATAAGTAATTATGCATATGAAGTACGCAAACTACTCTTTAAATGGCTTGGGCGTAGAGGAAAACGTGGAAGCTTGAGTTACGAGAAATGTAACTTATTGCTTAGTCGTTTTCCACTACCAGCACCACGCATATTTGTAAAGTTATGGTAATCTTCGTGAAGAGTACTGTTGAGGAGCGTGTGCGTAAATAGCGCAAGCACGGTTCTGTGAGGGGCGTGGTGATGACCAATGCAGGAAAATTGACATTTTTTTCGTCTTTAAGGCGTGAGGCGGGAACATAACGGGTTATGTGACCAACGAGCAACGTAGAAGGAGGAGGTAAGCGAGCTTGTGAGACTCCGAAAAAAGACATTAATTTGTTCAATTTATTGAGTGTACGTTCCTTAGCCATTGGATCACCGGCATATCCAAGGGCTTTTCAGTTTATGCGCTTGCCGCCTTTATGGCAGTCTAGTAGCCTATGTGAGGATTTTTCGTTATTCAGATTGAGCCAATATGGCCTGAACTCGAGGAAAATGGTGTATGGTTACCATTGGTTGGCAATGAAATTGAGCTATTTGTAACTGATACAATTCGCTTAGTTCAGAGTATGGGAATATGACATATGCAAAAAAAACAATTAGAACTTCTAGCACCGGCAGGATCACTGGAGTCGTTTTTTGCCGCTTTTGAAAATGGTGCTGATGCTGTGTTTTGTGGGTTGAAAACATTTTCAGCGCGAGCCAAAGCAAAAAACTTTACCATGTTCGAGCTTGAACGATTAGTTGGTTACAGTCATAAGCTGAATAAAAAAATATATGTGGCTTTAAATACGCTCATTAAAGAATCAGAATTGCCTGAGCTTATCACTGTTCTTGGTGCACTTGAACATCTTTCCATTGATGGTCTGATAATCCAGGATCTTGGTTTGTATCATCTTGCCCATATACACTTTCCAGAAATTCCACTTCATGCTTCCACTCAAATGGTGGTTCATAATCTTGCCGGTGTCAGAGTTCTTGAGAAACTGGGCTTTGAAAGGGCTGTTCTAGCTCGTGAATTATCCCTGAAGGAGATCTCCTATATAGGTGCTAATTGTAATCTTGAGCTGGAACATTTTATTCATGGCGCACTCTGTTATTCAATGTCCGGGCATTGCCTTTTCTCCTCGTATATTGATGGCAGAAGCGGGAACAGAGGACGATGTATTCAGCCCTGCAGGCGTCGTTACCACCATAACGAGAACTCTGGGTTTTATTTTTCCACCAGTGATTTCTCAGCACTTGAACATATCCCAGCGCTCTCTCAGGCAGGAGTTGTAAGCTTGAAAATTGAAGGCCGTATGAAGAGTGCAGAGTATGTGGCTTCTGTGGTTTCTGCGTATCGGACTGTTATCGATGCCAAAAAAGGAAGTGAAAAAGAGGCTATTGCTGTAGCAAAGACAAAGCTTGAAAGTGCAATGGGTAGAAAAAGTAGTGACGGCTTTTTAAAGGGATTCGGTGGTTCTGATATAGTTTTTGCCAAACGTAAAGGTGGAATCGGCAAGATCATTGGAAAAGTTGAACGGTTGCAAGGGAGGACAGTTTCGTTCAAAGTATCGACATTTATTCATGTTGGGGACAGGCTGCGTATTCAACCCGGAAATGATAGAGCAGGGCAGGGCTTTACAGTAAGGAAAATGTTTCTTGGAAAACGTGCTGTAAAACGAGCAGCAAAGAATAGTTTTGTTTCCATTCCACTCCCCGTTAAAGGGAAGGTGCACACAGGAGATCTGGTGTTTAAACTTGCAACTGGTAAGGCTTTTACAATGAGTGAAGAGGCGTGCCTGAGAAGATTGAACGCAGCACCTGTTCATTCAAATGATGTGAGATTGCTTGTTGACTGTAATGAAAAAGCTTCATCAATTACTATTAGTGCCTCTGTTGCAGGTATTAAAGGGGAGAATACATATCATGCTGAAATGATCCCGGCAGACAGAACTCCTTTAAATTTAGAAACACTTCGTAAGGTTTTTTCGCATACTGGTTATCCCGAATTAAACCTTAAGGATCTTCAGGTTGGAGAGTTGCCGCCAGTTGTTATAAAACCGAGTAGATTAAAGAAAATAAGGCGTGACTTCTATACTTACTTTAAAGAGCTTGTGGAAAGAGAACTAGGGGAGCAGGCAAAACTAAAATTGCAAAAGGTACACGATGAAGTTGTTTTACCTGCGGATGTAGGAAAAACTGTTGAGACTGACACGCTTTATCTGGTCACAGATCATTTACCTGATTTTCAGGTTGTACAGGAGTATCCTGGGCTGCAATTTATCTTTCCTGTGACCGATACATTCTTAACAGAAGTGCACCTACATACGTTTGAAGGACATGATCGGCATCGTATAATATGGGATTTGCCTTCTATTCTTTTTGATCATGACTGGGTTGGAATGAGCAGTATGATTGAAAAATTGTGTGAAGCAGGATTCACCAGTTTTCGGTTGAATAACATCTCACACTTTGAGCTTTTTAACTTTTCAGCGGATATTCAGTTAATAGCCGGTTCCTGGCTCCATACTTTAAATAGTCAATCGGTAGCCATGATGCGAAGACTTGGTTGTAACAAATATTGTCTTTCAATCGAGGATGAAAAGGAGAATATACGATTATTGCTTAAAAAAGAACGCCAAAAAGAAATAGTTGTAACGGTCTACGGTGCCATAGATTTGTTTACATCTCGAATTCCTGCTCCGGTTAACGAAAAGGAAATAATTTTACAAAATGATAAAGGAGAGCAACTTTATCTAAAACAAAGCGAGGAATTGACAATTACCCGGGCAGGGAAACCTTATTCATTGTTAGGGAAGTTAAGGGAATTGCGTGAAATTGGTTGCAGGAATTTTGTGTTGGATATGCGGGGAATTGGTCTTGGAACTTCGGCAGGACAACGGGTTGTGAATGCCTTTTATAAAGATGAGATTCTTCCTGGAACAGTGGAACTGAATTTTACAAGAGGATTATCCTGATTCGGAACGGGAGCCAAATAACTTGTTTAAGTTATTTGGCGTACGTTTCTTAGCACCAGTATTTAGGATAGCGCCTGCTATCCATAGATGGGGCGCTAGGATCTGATAACAAAAACACCGATGACAGCTGAGATCAGATGCCCTCCAATCAGGTTGCGTGGTTGAGCAAGTGGACTCTCAATTTCTCCATAGACCATTATTGCAGATGCTCCAAATGAACCGATAATCATATTGATGTCACTTGTGTCGATATCAAACGAAAATTCGGCGGATTATTAGGGTAATTATTTCTTTCCATCTCCCTTATTGGTGGTAGTGGTTTTCATCTCAGCAAGAAATTCTTTTCTCCAGCCCTTATTTTGTCGGGATGTGGAAGGGGAAGTGTTTTTGATACATCGCATAAGTTCGTTTTTATTACCAACAAGTGGTGGATGGATCCCATTTACATCGCTCTTCAACCTGATATAATCCTGAAGCCTGGTGAAAGCTGTTTGTTCTTTTTTGGTGAGTCTGATTTTTTTCAATAATGGTGGGTACTCTTCTTCAGGACATTTAAGACCAAGGCCTACAAGTTCAATTAATTTGTCTCCATATAATTTGACACTTTTGGCGGAGATTTCTCCGCAATTCTGAATGGAATCGGGGGATTGTAATTGTTCTTTGGCAATGGTCAACAGTACAGTATCTTTTATAATATGACCACGAGGTTTATCCTGTTTCCTCGCCTCCTTTTCACGCCATGTGGCAAGTTTTTGGAGAATGGCGAGTGATTGCTGATCAAGGTGGCCGGCACCTTTGATTTTGGTATATCGTTTTATATCATCGATACCTGTATAATTGTCAGGAGAGTTCAGTCGTGCAAGTTCTGCTCTTAGCCAGGGAAGCGTTTCCGGAAGCACCCGGGAAAGCAATAATATACGAATGGCGCGAAGATAACGGACATCATCCTTGGCATACCTGGCCTGATTTTCGCTAAGTGGACGTTTTAGCCAATTAGTGCGGGTCTCATTTTTGGCAAGTTTGATATCCAGAAGGAATTCAACAAGATCGGAAAGTGAAAGTGTGGAGCTTAAGCCTCCAAATCCGGCAGCAAGTCTGGTATCGAATATATTTTGCGGATCACAACCAGTTGCTCTACGTAAGATACTAAGATCCTGAGGCGCATCATGAAATATTTTGACAACTCCTTCATCAGCGAGTAATTTTCCCAGTGGGGAAAGATCATCCAATGCACAGGGATCGATAAGAAAACATTCTTCATCGGAAAGAGCCAGTTGAATCAGGCCGAGCCGGGGAACATATGTTCGTTCCCAAATAAATTCGGTGTCCAGGGCCACTGCATCTGTTTCGCGCGCACGTTTTATCAGGGCTTGAAGATCTGTTGCTGTTGTGATCATTTGATCCTGCCATTTGGAAATAGTAACTGGTGTAAGCTTCAATGTATATGTTCAACTAGCCATATGCTTTACAAAAATACAAGGATTAAAAGTCTGATTTGATTTTTTATATTTTAAAACGCATAGGATTAATGATCCCGACTTTGTTCGGCGTTATGCTGCTCACTTTTTTAGTTACCCAGTTTGTACCGGGCGGACCCGTTGAACAACTGATGTCTCAAATGGAAGGCCTCGGTAAGGGGGGAGAGGTTTCTGCAACCGGAACTTCCATATATCGTGGAGATTCCGGGCTTGATGCCAGTCGTGTAGAACAGCTTAAAGAACTGTATGGTTTTGATAAGCCACCGATAACACGTTTTTTGAGTATGATGAAGAACTATCTGGTTTTTGATTTTGGCACATCCTATTATTACCATCAATCCGTCGTGGAACTGGTGATTTCACGGATGCCGGTCTCAATGTCTCTTGGTTTGTGGAGCTTTCTCATTGTATA
>DQVD01000338.1 GCA_015661935.1 Desulfocapsa sulfexigens
GGCAAGTGATATTCTTCGCAAACCAAAAGGATCGGTGGTACCCGTTGGAATTTGTCCTATTCCGAAACATCCACATAAAGTATCAAGCCTGTCCGCCAGACCAACTACTGCACCAAGAGTAGATGACGGGAGTTCTGCTCCTGCGCGTTTCGGAAAATAATGCTCCTTAATAGCCAGTGCAACGTCTGCTGACTCTCCATCATTCAGGGCGTAAGCTCGTCCCATATTTCCCTGAAGTGAAGGAAACTCGCCAACCATGTCAGTAAGAAGATCCGCTTTACAAAGACGGGCTGCACGACATGCATCGGGCACACTATCCGGTATAAATTGTTCGGCCAGCAATCCTGCCAGTTTCACAATACGATCTGTTTTATCAAGCATGGTTCCCAGCTTTTCCTGGAAAATAATGCCTGTTAGGTCATCAAACCTATCATCAAGTTTCTTCTCTTTATCACCTGCAAAGAAAAAGAATGCATCTTCAAGACGTGCGCGTAAAACACGTTCGTGTCCAGTACGTGTCAAATCAATATCTTTTACTTTAGTATTATTTACTGCGACAAAATGCGGTAGAAGCTGCTTATCCTGATCTACAACAGGAAAATATTTTTGATGCTCCCGCATGGAGGTTATTAGTGCTTCATCGGGCAACTGAAGAAATTTCTTATCAAAACTACCGCAAACACCAAAAGGTATTTCAACCAAATTGCAAACAGTATCAACCAGGGCTTCATCAACTGCAACTTCCGCAATATTCGGGTCAAGAGTATCTGCAACGGCCTTTTCAATTTCAATAAGTACATTGCTACGTCTCTCCTCCTGGTCAACCTGAACAAAAACATCCTTAAGAATTTTTCTGTAGCTTGCAACACCATCCAACACGACATCTTCATTTGCCATAAAACGATGTCCACGGCTCAGGTTTGATGCATTCATCCCTTCATAACTATAGGAAACGGGCTTGCCATCATATAGGGCAACAAGCCACTGAATGGGACGGGCAAAACTTGAGGTATGATCCCCCCAGCGCATGGCCTTGGAAAAAGAAAATCCCTGCATCAGCTCTTCAAGAATAGTCGGGAGCAACTCGGCAGTTGCAACTCCCTTACGTTCCTGAACAAGCATCAGGTATTTCCCCTTATCAGTCTCCACGATTTTCAAATCGGAGACGTCAGCGCCTTTGGATTTAGCAAATCCCATTGCAGCCTTTGTTGGGTTGCCATTAGCATCAAACCCGGCCTGCTTGGACGGCCCCATGATTTCTTCGCTGGCATCCGGCTGAGAATTGGCAAGTCCTTCTACAAGAAGTGCAAGACGACGCGGTGTGCCAAGAGTTTCAACAACACCATGGTCAAGATTCAAATCCTTTGCCTGCCTGATAAAATTCTTCTTTAACTGTGCAAGTGCAGGTTTTTGAAAGCCGGCAGGCAATTCTTCAGTTCCAATCTCAAAAAGTAATTCAGACATTTTATTATTCAGACAAAGTTTAAATTAGTGTGGGTCGTTAAGGGACGTACGCCAAATAACTTGAACAAATTATTTGGTTCCCTTTCCTAAGAAATAGAGTCCATGGTGGCAAAAGTGGAATAGCCTTCTGCCAGATTTTCAACCTTTAACGAAAATGACTTGATAGCTTCTTCACCTTCAAGACTTTCTGCAATTCTTCTGGTAAGGGATTCTACTGTCATACTGTTTTCTCCCTGAATGGGTCCCATGTGCTGTTCCTCGTCAATGGCTCCTTCAATAAGTGTGATAAGGTCTTCTATCCAGATAAAATTTCGAAATTTCACAGCAGTTACAGCTCTGCCCCACTGCCCCAAGGAACGGGGAAGTCCCTCTCCTGTACTTTCAGCAAGTGGGAGAGCTACTGGTACCACAACTCTAAATTCAAGATCGGCCTCTTTTTCAAGAGAACCATGCATACAGCACTCATACCTGCTGGATTTCAAAAATTCGGCATTTTCTTTTTTTCCAGGAAGAAAATAGGTAAAGCTCATCTCAACATGAGCTGCCTCAGCTTCAAGTTTTTCCTTCATCTCTTCAAGAATACGACGAAAATTACCAATATCAATGGCACCGTGAAAACGGTTTAAAATTTCGACAAATCGGCTCATATGAGTTCCCTTAAAATGATGAGGAAGGTTCACATACATATTTACCGTGGCAATGGTTTGTTGTTTAGACCGTGCCTTATCAAGCAACGTGATTGGGTAGGAAATGGTTTTGACCCCCACCTTCTTAATATTGATCCGGCGGTGATCCTCCTGATTCTGGGTATCTTTCATAATAGAGAGTTGGTAACCGTTCAACAGATAAAAATTTTACAATAAACCCGGGATTGTAAGCGCTTAAGAAAGATGTTTACGGACAGCTTCTTTCAGATCATTAATGTCTGAAGATTTAACCACATATTCATCACTGACCCAAGCGCCAAGATCCTGTTTATACTCACTATATGCAGAACTCAAAATAACAGGAAGGTCAGGCTTATCCATTTTCATCTGACGCAGGGTCTCAATTCCGTTCATACCTGGCATCTGAATATCAAGGATAACCAGATCAGGAGACTCCTCCTTAAATTTCTGTAATCCTTCTTCACCAGTATAGGAAGAAATCACCTCATAACCCTCATCTTCCAGCTCTTCACGATAGAGCATCTGGATACCTTCTTCATCATCGACTAGTAAGATTTTTTTCATAGGCTCCTCTAGGATATTCGTTCCAATGATTCCCTTAGATATGCTGCGGCTTCTTCGGGGGGCATGGGATTAATATAAAAACCTGATCCCCACTCAAAGCCTGCAATGGAAGTAAGTTTCGGTACAATTTCAAAATGCCAGTGGAAATGGTGCATATGCTGTGCACGCAGTGGCTGAGTGTGAAGCACGAAGTTATATGGGACATTGGGAATACATGCATCAAGCCGACAAAGGGCTTCAGAGAAGATCTCAGCTAAAGCCAACATCTCTCCCTCACTCTGTTCATGGTACGCAGAAGAGTGCTTAACGGGCAATATCCACATCTCAAATGGAGTTCTGGGAGCAAAAGGTGTAATGCAAATAAAAAGCTCGTTTTTACAGACTACCCGCACATCCTGTTTCAATTCCTGATGAATGATATCACAATAAACACAGCGTTCCTTGTATTTATAATAGGTAAGTGCGCCAGCAAGTTCAGACTCTATTTTTCTGGGTAATATGGGGAGTGCAACAAGCTGGGAATGGGAATGTTCAAGGGATGCACCGGCAGCTTTTCCAAAATTCTTAAATACCAGGACATAGCGAAATCGGTCATCTTTCTCCAAATCTCTGATACGCTCCTGGAAAGCCCTGAAGACCATGGTCATATGT
This sequence comes from Desulfocapsa sulfexigens, assembly GCA_015661935.1. Taxonomy (GTDB): domain Bacteria; phylum Desulfobacterota; class Desulfobulbia; order Desulfobulbales; family Desulfocapsaceae; genus Desulfocapsa; species Desulfocapsa sulfexigens_A. Next base: position 3,348 of record DQVD01000338.1, read on the forward strand.
TCATGAGACAATTCGGAAAATGTATCTTCGTGGCGAGGCGATTCCACAATAACTTCATGGGCACCAATTCCGTTCATCTTGTCGTAAAGGCCTTCTCCCTCACGATTCAGATCCCCTTCAATAATAAGTGCCGGATATTTATTAGGGACAACCCGAACCTCCCATCCCGGAGAATTCGGAATATTTGAATCACGGCCATAGACCAGTACTTCACTGGGGGTAGTATTTTCGCTCCCCGGACAAAGAGGACAAAAACCGCCGGTTGTGGGTGGTTCTACTATGACAAAATCCGAAGGTCGTTTTCCACGTTCCTGGGCAATAATAATCCATCGGCCAAGAACGGGATCTTTTCTTAATTCCGGCATTTAGGCTATTTCCTCTGGGACTTTTCCTTATTTTCCTGAGCGGTTTTACATTCAATACAAAGTGTAGTAACCGGCCTGGCTTCAAGCCGTTTTAGGCCAATAAGTTCACCGCAACTATCACATTCGCCATAGTCACCATCTTCAATTCGCTGTATAGCCTCTTCGATTTTAGAAAGGAGTTTCTGTTCTCTTTGCCTGATTCTAAGCTCAAAATTACGACCTGACTCGGCACTGGCACGATCATTTGGGTCTGGAATATTTCCGGACTGATCAGTTAACTCAGACAATGTTCTTTCCGCTTCTTTCAGAATATCTTCACGTTTGGCTGTAAGTTGTTCCCGAAATTTATCCAGTACTATCTGTTCCATCCAAGACCTCTTATTTAAAACATAATAAATTACGTAAAAACCTAAAATATCATATGGCTAAGCAGATAAGCGTACACTTCAAACCTCTTCATCTGCTTTGTAGCCATCAGCATTCAATATGAAAAGAAACACTATTCAGGTCGAACAAATGTCCCGCTCTTTCCGCCAGTTTTCTTCTTTAAACAAATATCACTAATGACCATTGCTTTATCAACGGCCTTACACATGTCATAAATTGTTAATGCAGTAATTGAAACTGCTGTCAGGGCTTCCATCTCTACCCCTGTTTTTCCTGTTATACCAACAACTGCCTCTATTTCAATTTGCCTACTGTCGTCATTATATGAAAAATCAATGTTGATTTTAGTCACAGCCAGTGGATGGCAAAGGGGAATAAGACTGTCCACTTTTTTTGCAGCCATTATCCCTGCAATCCTTGCAACTCCAAGGACATCACCTTTGGCTATGGAGCCACTTCTTACAAGGTCATAAGCCTCCTGCGACATGGTAATTTTGCCACTTGCTGTTGCCACTCGTTCTGTCTCATTTTTTTTGCCGACATCAACCATAATGGCATTGCCCTCAGCATCAAAATGAGAAAATTCCGGAATCGTATTATCAGCCATGCGTCTTACTTTGACTCTTTATCTTTTTTCCCAACAACTTCACGAAAAAGCCTGGAAAAGAAGCCTTCGTTTTCTTTATGCTGACCATGTTTCTGACAGAGTTCGTCAAAGTTCTCCAGAATCTTCTTCTGCTCGTCACAGAGATTAGTCGGCGTTTTCACCATCAATTGCACAACCATATCACCCCGACCACCGCCACGGAGACTGGGAACCCCTTCTCTTTTCAGAGTATAACGTTCTCCTGACTGACTACCTGCCGAAATATTCATCTGTTTCCTGCCATGAATGGTCGGAACATCAACCTTGCAGCCAAGTGCTGCCTGAACCATGGAAACAGGAAATTCGCAATATATTGTCTGACGATCCCGCTTAAAAAAATCGTGTTCCTGAACATGTATCACAACATACAAGTCACCGGAAGGACCACCTCGACGTCCACCTTCTCCCTCGCCACGTAAACGCATTTGAGCGCCAGTATCAACACCGGCAGGGATCTTCAGTGAAACCTTCTTTTGCTTATCCAACAATCCACTGCCGTTACAATCATTACAGGGCTCTGTGACGATTTCACCCTCCCCGTGACACTGGGGACAACTTGAAGAAACCTGGAAAAACCCCTGTGACCTTATCACCTGCCCCCTTCCATTACAACTGCGGCAGATTTCACGTTTATGACCGGGACGACATCCAGAGCCCTCGCATGTCCAGCAAGTATCACGACGATTAATTTCTACTTCCTTAGCAACCCCGTGCACAGCTTCCATAAAGCTTATTTCAATGTCGTAGCGAAGATCATTTCCCGGCAGCGGACCATTGCGCCGTGCGCGTGCTCTATTGCCTCCACCACCAAAAATATCCCCAAAAAGGTCTCCAAGGCCTGAGAACATATCCTCGAAATTATTGGGGCCCTGATAGCCGCTGTTTTTCAGACCTTCATGGCCGTAGGTATCGTAGATCTCCCGCTTCTGAACATCACTGAGGACCTCATAGGCTTCGGAACATTCCTTAAAGGCTGCCTCAGCTTCACTGTTATCCGGATTACGATCCGGATGATACTTCATGGCAAGCTTGCGATAAGCTTTTTTGATAACGGTACTGTCTGCAGATTTACTAACCGAAAGTACATCGTAATAACATTTTTTCATGACTCTTTTCTTTTATACTATGCTGCTTTTTCTTCTTCTACAGAATCTTCTGCGTCAACCACTTCAGCTGCATCATCCTCAGCATCAGGTAATCCCTTTATATTCTCAAAAGTAACTTTTTCGGCAGCCACTTCACGAAGGGTCATAACAACTTCTTTGTTGCTTCCTTCAACAAGGTAGGGCTCACCATGTCTGTGCTGACGAATTCGCTCAATTGCAAGATGCACAAGATCGAAACGTTTATTTTCGCCAACGGTTTCCAGACAATCTTCAACGGTAATTCTTGCCATTTATAAACCTCTATATGTAATATATAATTATTTGTTTCCGTTATTTTTTATCAAAGGGATTTTTAAGGAGCATTGTTTCTTCCCGACCTGGTCCAACAGAAACAATAACCGGTTCTATTCCGGTAAAATCTTCAATGCGTTTTATGTAGTCTTTTGCCTTGACAGGCAGATCGTCATAATTTCGAACGCCGGTGATATCTTCATCCCAGCCGGGCATCTCTTCATAAACAGGTGTTACCCTTGCTGCCTGATTAATGTTAGACGGCATGGCTGTTATTTTTTGACCATCAAGATCATAGGCATTGGCCATCTTCAGGGTTGGTTGACCACTTAAGACATCAAGTTTGGTGATGGCAAGTCCGGTCAGGCCATTCAATCGAGCAGCATCGGCAGCGACCACACCATCAAGCCAGCCACACCTGCGGGTACGACCTGTTGTAGCACCAATTTCTCCACCTTTTTGCTGTAGTTCTCTGCCTATTGAATCAAAAAGTTCCGTTGGGAACGGACCTTCTCCTACACGTGTAGTGTAAGCCTTTAAAATGCCAATTACAGAATCAATATGGGCAGGTCCAAAACCGGAACCATTACAGGCATTTCCGGCAATGGTATTTGAAGAAGTTACAAAGGGATATGTTCCATGGTCAATGTCAAGCTGCGTCCCCTGGGCACCTTCAAAAAGAATATTTTGTCCAGCTTTACGGGCAAGATCAAGTTCAACTGAAACATTGCCGATAAAAGGAGCTAACTTTTCTGCAAATGTCTGGAACTCAGCATAGATTGTATCAAAAGAAACAGGTGTTGAATTATATTTAGTGGTGAGCATAAAATTCTTCTCTTCCACATTAGCCTGCAGCTTCTCACGAAACAGAGAATCATCAAGAAGGTCACCGAGTTTAATCCCGGAACGACCAACCTTATCCATATAACAGGGACCAATACCTCGACCGGTTGTGCCAATCTTCTTACCATTTTCAAGAGATGCCTCTTTGGCATGATCCATGCTCTGATGATAAGGCATAATAAGATGGGCATTTTCACTGATCAGCAAACGCTCGGGAGTTACCGGCAGGCCTTTTTCATTCAGTTCGTTGATCTCACCGAGTAAGACACCGGGATCAATAATAACCCCGTTTCCAATCATGCAGCGTTTATCTTCGTACAGGATACCGGAAGGGATAATATGAAAGACAAATTTTCTACCCTCAACTACCAGTGTATGACCAGCATTATTCCCGCCCTGAAAGCGAACAATACAATCTGCATAGCGAGTCAAAAGATCGACTATTTTGCCTTTCCCTTCATCACCCCACTGAGTGCCAACAACTACCACACTGGACATGTCCTTTCTCCTGTTCACTCTACGTTTTTTACACCATCGTACTGTAACATTAAAAAAGCCTACAATATCAATGTGCACCTGTCATTTATCAACGAACAACCGTATCAATATAGTCAGACCACGTATGAAAGTCAATCATTTGCCGATCGATATCCGGTACCAGAATGGAAATTTGAAATTATCCTGAATATCTTTACAAAACAGACTGAGGGAATTGCATTTTCTCTGCCAAACTTTATTTGCTCTCCTCTGCCTGTTTTGACTCTGGGCAACCGTTCACCAGACATCATAATTTGCTGTAAACCTGGTACGGTAGACGTTTCTAAGTACCTCATCAAGCGTTTACCGGTGCCTCATTTTCGTCCATTTGGGACTGTTTTTCATCTGCTATTTTTGAGCAAAATTCACAGGCCACTGCCAGCCAGAAGTCCTCGTGAAAGTTCTTTCAGTATTATTACCTGATGATTGAGTGAGATTGGCCATCCTTGACACCCCTTTGCAAATACCTTACATTTACCATGCAATGTCCTGAATGATTTTCTGTTGTCCGGCTTTAGAAAAGAGAGGTTAATAATATATGTTTGGCATTGGCTTACCCGAGCTTATCCTTATACTGGCACTTGCCCTGATTGTAGTCGGCCCTGATAAATTGCCGGATCTCGCCAGATCCGTTGCTAAAGGGATTCTTGAACTGAAAAAAACTGCAAACACTCTTAAAGAGAGTTTGACAGAAGATGGGAACCCCCTTGCTGATATCAAGCCAGAGCTTGATAAAGCTGTTAAATCACTTACCGATGATGTCATGGGTAAAGATGATGATAACTGGACAGAGCCTGATCGTAAAAAGATATACGATCCAGGAAGTACCGGAGAAAAAAAAGCTGCTGAAATAATTGATGTGGAGCCTGAAACAACCACAGGAAGAAAAGAAAACGAACAAAAAACCACCTCTGAAGAGAAACCGGTGGATAATTCAAAAACTGAAGAACTCAACAAAAACCAGCACAAAGAGGGGCAACAAAGCTAGTGTCCCTCATTGTCAGAAGTCTTGAGCAATTCCGGCCACACCATGAGGAACTGCGCCAGAGACTCATCAAGGTCTTTGCGGCGCTGGTGGTCTGTTCTGGTGTTGCCTATATTTTCTCAGAAGAGATTACGCGTTTCTTCATAGTGCCGCTGTTTGACGCCAGCCCCCATCTGGACAGCCTGGTTTATACCAGTCTGCCTGAA
>DQVD01000336.1 GCA_015661935.1 Desulfocapsa sulfexigens
ATCGCCATCCGGATGGATATGGGTGGCGAGTACTACATGGCTTGCATCCTTAATGAGATTAAGGATAAGCTCAGGAATCACTTTCACTCCTGTTTTTTTCCGAGGCAATTTCATCTAAAAGAGATTCTATTTCTCTCACCTTTTCTGCCTTTAGATCGTAAATAAATTTTATCGCAGGTGTGTAACGCAAATTAAGGATCTTAGCGAGATGACTGCGAACAAAGCCGGTAGCGTTCTTTAAAGAGGCGGAGGTCTTATTTCGTGCCGTTTCCCCACCAGTGATTGTATAAAAAATATGGGCACTCTTTAAATCATCGGTGACATCTACTCGTGATATTGAAACATCGGTCAACTGTTTATCTCGTACCTTTTGCAAAAAGAAAAGAGACAACTCCATTTGAATGGCTTCTGCCACACGTGTAGAGCGCTTTCGTTCCTGTTTACCCAGGCCAACGGATTCTATAGTTTCTTTGGGATCCCACATAATTAAACAATACCAGTGTGCAACATCATGTTACATTGCTTAGTGCTTTACAGGTTTAGTCTTCACTCTTTGTTTTTTTCTTTTGAGCATCTTTCTCATGCAAGGTAGTACCAAGCATTGCTGCAACTTCCTTCATCACAAAGCATTCAAGATTGTCACCAACCTTAATGTCATTAAAATTTTCAATAGACATACCACACTCGTAACCGGACAACACCTCTTTTGCATCATCTTTGAAACGACGCAAGGATTCGATTTTACCGGTGTACACAACAACACCATCTCGAAGTACATGAACGGAAGCATTACGTACGATTTTTCCATCTGTCACGAAACAACCGGCAATAGTTCCAACCTTAGGTGCCTGGAACGTTTCACGAACTTCAGCATTACCAATAACGTCTTCTACAAAGTCAGGAGCAAGCATTCCAACCATGGCAGCAGTGATATCATCAAGTGCATGGTAAATAACATCGTAAGAACGCATATCTACACCTTCTTTGGCAGCGAGTTCCTTAACCTTACCTGATGGACGCACGTTAAATCCGATGATAATAGCCTCAGATGCGGATGCAAGCAACACATCGGAATCGGTCATGGTTCCAGTTCCCTCATGAAGAATCTTCACCTTTACCTCATCAGTAGAAAGCTTTTCAGCAGCTTTGCCAAATGCTTCCAAAGTCCCCTGAACATCTGCACGAAGAACAATTCGCAACTCCTGAACATCACCTTCACTCAATTTCTCAAAAAGAGAATCAAGTGAAACTTTTGATCCTGCGGCAAGCTCACTTTCACGAACCTTAAGTGTTCTTGCCTGAGCCACGCTTTTTGCCATTTTTTCATTGGTCACAACGACAAATTCATCACCAGCCGATGGAACACCGGTAAGTCCCTGTACCTCTACAGGCATGGAAGGGCCAGCACTTTTTATTGGCTTACTTTTATCATTAAGTAATGCCCGGACTTTTCCGCTGAAGCGTCCGACAACAAAATGATCACCAGGCCGAAGAGTTCCTTCCTGAACAAGAATAGTGGCTACTGCTCCGCGTCCTTTATCAAGCTTAGCCTCAACCACACGCCCTCTGGCTTTTCGATCAGGGTCAGCCTTTAATTCCAGCATCTCGGCCATAAGCTCAATATTTTCCAGGAGTGTATCAATGCCGATATTTTTCTTTGCTGATATTTCAACAAAAATGGTCTCCCCACCCCATTCCTCAGGAGCAAGGTCGAGTTCAGCAAGTTCACGCTTCACCCGTTCAGGATCAGCGTTATCCTTGTCAATCTTATTTACCGCAACAAGAAGTGGAACGCCTGCAGCCTGAGCATGACGAATCGCCTCACGGGTCTGTTCCATAACACCATCATCAGCGGCTACAACCAGGATTACAAGGTCGGTAATTTGTGCACCACGGGAACGCATTTCTGTAAATGCAGCATGACCGGGAGTATCAACAAAAGTTACATCACCTGACTCAGATTTTACGTGATAGGCGCCAATATGCTGGGTAATACCACCGGCCTCGCCATCAGCGACATCGGTTTTCCTTATAGCATCAAGGATAGAGGTTTTACCATGGTCGACATGTCCCATAACTGTTATAACAGGAGATCTTGATACAGCTTCTCCGCCAGCTTCATCTTTATCGAGCTGCTCTACTACGATTTCCTCGGTAACAGCCTGCTCAACCTCATATCCAAAGTCAGATGCGACAAGTATGGCAGTGTCAACATCAAGTGCCTGATTAACGGTGGCCATAACGCCAAGTCCCATTAACTTTCCTATAATTTCATTGGCCTTAACACCCATGCGGTGGGCAAGGTCACCCACACTGATGGTTTCATAAACCTTGATTTTCTTTTTGCTGGCCTTCATTTCAGAAACGGGCTGTTGGGGAGTACTCTTCACCCTCCCTTTACCCTTCTTACCGCGTTTACCATAGCGGTCGCCCTCATATCCAAATTTGGTTACACGAACATTTTTTCTGCCTTTTCTGGCACCTTTCCAAGCCCCTTTGCCACCTTTTTTTGAATCACTATCACCTTGAGATGCGCCATCTTTTCTACCTTTCTTTTTCCCTCGGGCAGGGGCTGACGGATCAGCGGGTACTTGCCCCCCCTGAGGTCTTGGAGCTGGTCTTCTTGCTGGTGGTCTTCCTGTTTTTCTGCGCGTAGGCGATGGCCTCTCGTCTTTGGGAAGCTCTATGGTTCCGACAATTTTTGCAATTCCAGTTTTAGAAGGTACTTTTTCATCCTTCCTGGCAACTGTCTCTGCTTTTTTAGCAGCCTCTTTCTCAGCCGCAGCAGCAGCCTCTTTCTCAGCCGCAGCAGCCTTTTTGGCTTTTTCTTTTGCTACCTCATCCTGTGCGATTAACTCTTCAACTGAAGGGGCACTTACTTGGGCAGATTCTGAACCTGCATCAGGAGTTTCATTTTTTATTTTAGGTTCTTCTACCTGGGCAGGAACTTTTCCCTCAATTTCGGCAACAGGTTCAACTGTCTCTTCTGCTTCCTCGACTACCTCCACTTCCTCTTCGGCAGCTTTCTTAGGACGCCTGCGGATAACAGTTGCACGACGACGAATTACCGTAGACCCTGCATCACCATCAATCCTTTTCTCAACCAATGCAGACTTGGATCCCTGGATTACTTCTGTACGGATTTTCAAAGCCGTATCATCATCAACCGTTGAACTGTGGCCTTTAATATCATAACCCAGCCCAATCAGTTTTTCAGCCAAAGCCTTACTAGCCATACCGGCCTCTTTGGCCAACTCATAAATCCTAACCCTACTCATTCCCTGCTCCTGTCTTTCTCAGTTTCGTGAAGAAACACACATGTCATGGTGTCATAAAAACCATCATATACTCAGTCATTCAATATCTTTTATATTTGACGAAATTATCAAATATAATTTTATCATACACAATCAATTCAATCGAAAAGCCCTTTTCCATCCCTGTTTACGAATCAAAAAACGCTGTCTACATATCTCTTCATCACAACAGTATGCCCCTCTTCCGGGCCTGGTTTGTGATTCATCCAGAACAATATTTCCTATTTCAGACTCCCAGACATATCGTAACAGTAAATATTTCTCGATATGCTTGCGACAGATGATACAAGTTCGAATAGGCTGCACACCTTTATTTTTGCTCATCCTCTACAGGCTGTTCTTCTGTGACCTCAACTGCTGCGGTTTCGACTTCTTTTTCAGTCTCAACTTCTACTTCTTCTGCAGAAACGTTATCCACCTCAGCAGGTTCATCTTTAGAATCTGCTGCAACATTTCCATCGGCAGGATCACTATCAGAGGCGGCATCACTGTCCTCTTTTGTAAAAGATGGTGTGACCACACCCTCTTCAATCAATCTTTTGGCAGTATCAATAAGATGCTGAGCCTGCTCTTCCTCGATTGAACGGATAACAATAAGATCCTCAACAGCCGCTTCAGCCAGCCTTTCGATTGAAAAAATACCACGAGCAAGAAGTTGATCAGCCAGAGGCTCCTCAATACCATCTATGGCAAGAAGCGTCTGATACCCAGGATCTTCAAGGTTTGCATAACGCTGTTCACTTTTCACATCAATGCGCCAGCCAAGAAGCCTTGATGCAAGCCGAACATTCTGTCCCTGGCGGCCAATTGCAAGTGACAACTGATCATTTGGTACAACAACGAGAAGGGTCTTTGCCTCTACATCAGCCATAACCATTGAAACATGAGCCGGGGCCAAAGCATTATAAACATATTTGGCTGGATCAGGACTCCACGGGACGATATCAATTCGCTCTCCCTGAAGTTCCTGAACAACATTCTGCACCCTTGAACCCTTCATACCAACACATGCACCAACCGGATCCACATCAGTTTCAAGAGAACTAACAGCAATCTTTGCCCTGAATCCAGGCTCACGGCTCACTCCCATAATTTCCACAATACCTTCTGCAATCTCAGGAACTTCCATGGAAAACAATTTAGCAAGAAAATCATCACAGGTACGAGACAGAATCAGTTGAGAATCCCTGGCATTCTGACGAACATCATCAAGATACGCGCGAATACGATCGCCCTGTTTAAAGGAACGTTTAGGAATTTGCTGATCACGCGGTAAGATAGCATCTGTACGACCAAGATTAACTATCATATTTCCACGTTCAAAACGCTGGACAATACCACTTACGATTTCACCTTTTCTATCCTTAAACATCTCGAAAATAACATCCCGTTCAGCATCTTTCATCTTATGGATGATGACCTGCTTGGCAGACTGGGCGGCTATACGCCCCAGATCTTCGATATTTTCCATTTTCTCGCCAAGTTCATCGTCAATCTGAACTTCAGGATCAAGTTTTTTAGCTTCTTCAAGGGAAATCTCTGTCTGCTCATCTTCAACTTCCTGCACAACTGTACGAAATTGAAAGACCTCAACTTCACCAAATTCCTCATTGAAGCGCACTTCGATATCACGCCTGGAACCAAGTTTCTTTTTAGCAGCTGATTCTACGGCCTCTTCAATGGCTTCAATCAAAAGCTTCTTATCAAAACCCCGGTCTCTGCATATTTGATCAATGATACGTTTTAAATCCGATAGCATGTCATTCCCCACAAAAAAACAAACCTATTCTATTTGTCTTTTCATTTTCTCTTAAAAAATGAGATAAAACTCTCTATTATTAATACTTTTAAAGGCAGCTTTAGGAACGTGCACGAAATAAATTGAACAAATGAATTCGTTCCCGTTCCTAAAGTGTTAATCTGGCCTTTTTTATCTGATCCATCAAAAAACGGTCACTGATTCCGTCTTCAAATTGCAACTCAAATC
>DQVD01000107.1 GCA_015661935.1 Desulfocapsa sulfexigens
AAATATACCAGTCTCAATGTTGAAGTAGTTCTGAGCGATGATAAAACAAGGCTAAAATATTACCAACACCTCAAAAACCACGCGGCTGTTAAAGTTGTGATGTAAAAAAAACAGATGCGCAAAAAAACAGAAAACAAAGACTCCCGCCTTCTCCCCATCCTTCGTGAAGGAGTGGCAGTGATTCAGATGATTTTTTTCAAAGAGTTTAAATCTGTCATTATAAAAAAGCATCCTGATCTTGATACCACATCTCAGACCATGCTGGCAGGTGCCATTACTAATGAACTCTTTGGTGCCCAGAATATGGAAGAAAAATTTCAGATTTTCCGAAACAAACATCAGGGTACAATTGAGCAGGAATTGCTGAGCTTAAGCAGTGAACTGCCAGCACTGATGGATCCGCTTGCCGATGCCCTTCGCATTCAAATACTTTGCGATAATCAGGAAGGTATTAACTCGGCTCATGTCCTTAAACAGGCTGACAGTTTAGGAATATTAACAAAAGATCGTGAGTTACCCTTGCCTTCAGCATTTATGGAAACGGTACGGATCCTTGGAGCTGTACATAAACTTATTATTCCCCCTGTTGAAATTGATGCAACAGAGGAACAGGATTTGCTGTAATAGGCAGATCTTATGAAGGCTAATGGAAATTAAAACAACTGACAACTTTTCACAACATCCCAAGGAGAGATAAAAATGAAGAAATCACTGTCGGGTATTGCATTGGCTCTTTTTGTAGCTTTTGCACTTTTAATAAGCCCTATACAAAGTAAAGCATCGGATGAGTTTATCTTTGGTCTGCTTATGGTAGGACCTGCAAATGATCACGGCTGGAATCAGGCCCATTTTGAAGCTGGAAAAGAGATCGAAAAACATATACCTGGAAGCAAAATGATCTATATTGATAAGGTCAATCCTGCTGATCGCCCGGGCATTACGGTTCCTTTTCTTGTTGATGACCTTGTTTCAAAGGGAGCGAAACTGATCATCGGAAACTCCGATGATATGAAAGATGGTATCCGTGAAGCCGCAATGCTCAATCCTGATATAAAATTCATCCATATCTCCGGTGATGATGCTCTAAGCCCTGAATCTCCTGCAAACCTTTCCAACCTCATGGGGAAAATGGAATATGGGCAGATGATGGCAGGCTTTGCTGCTGCAATGACAACCAAAACCGGAAAAATCGGATACCTTGGCCCCTTGATTAATGATGAAACCAAACGTCTTGCCGCTGCCTGTTTTCTTGGTGCCCGCTATGCCTGGACAACTGTTCTGAAAAAAGATCCGGCGACTCTCAGCTTTAAAGTTTCCTGGATCGGATTCTGGTTCAATATCCCCGGAGTTACGGCTGATCCGACACAAGTTGCCAAAAACTTTTTTGATTCTGGATTTGATGTGCTTATTTCAGGAATTGACACCACAGAAGCACTGATAGTTGCTGATCAAAAGAAAAAAGAAGGCGCTGCAGTTACTGCCATACCGTATGACTTCCAGGGAGCTTGTGACCCCGCACCTGATGCCTGTCTTGGTGTCCCTTATTTCAACTGGTTTCCCGGGTATTCACATTTTATCAATAGTGCAAAAAACAACACCTGGAAAAAAGAGTGGCTCTGGCTTGGACCTGAGTGGACTGACATGAATAACAACATGACTTCATCCATTGCTTTTCAGAATGGAAAAGCTCTTGCCGATGGTGTAGCAGAACAGCTTGCTGTCTTTACAAAAGGTCTTGGCGACGGATCCATATCTCTTTTCAGCGGCCCTCTTAATTTCCAGGACAAATCTGTTTTCCTGAAAAAAGGGGAAACCGCCACAGACAAACAGATCTGGAACCTTCCTCAGCTTCTTGAAGGTATGGTAGGCGCGTCTAAGTAAAACAAGGACATACTGCATAGTTGCGAACACGGAATTACGAACGGCAGAAGTATCTTTTTAAAACTTCTCCATACACCCTGAAAGAAGTAATCCTGGGGAGCTATATTCCGTGTTCGACATTCAATATTCTCTATTATTCCCTCTCTCTTTTTCATGGATGTACTATTCCAGCATATCAGTAAAAAGTTTGGATCTGTCAAAGCACTGACAGATGTAAGCTTTACTGCGCACTCCGGAAGCATCCACGGACTTATCGGGGAAAACGGTGCCGGCAAATCGACATTAATGAAAATTCTTACCGGCTACCAATCCAGAACTAGCGGTACAATTCTTATTGATAGCCATGAAGTAACGCTCGACAATCCCAGACATGCATCCAAATATGGAATTGGCATGCTCTACCAGGAACCTATGGATTTCATTTCCCTTACGGTTCTTGATAATTTTTCTCTGGGCAGCCCTAAACAAAGTCAGCAGGAATTACGTTTTGCACTGGAAAGCCTGACAATTCGTTTCGGATTTCACCTTGATCCCAACCGCCTGGTTGAGTCTCTCACTGTTGGAGAAAGGCAACAAATTGAACTTTTACGACTGATCCACTGCAAAACACGCGTTCTCATCCTCGACGAACCAACCACCGGCATCTCGCCTGCTCAAAAAGAGGTTTTGTTTCCAGCGTTAAAACAACTTGCCGCCGACGGTATGACCATCCTTCTTGTTTCTCATAAACTTGAAGAAGTAGCCACCCTTTGTGATGAGGTCACGGTGCTGCGTCATGGGCGTATTACCCATCATGCCACTGCCCCTTTTCACTTTCCGGATCTCCTTACTGCCATGTTTGGTTCTATTCCGGAACGAAAAGACAAGGAAGCTGTCAGAAAAAAAGGATCACCTGTACTTCTTATGCAAAATATCGAGGCAGCCGGGGAACGTCATGGTTTACAAAACTGCGACATCAGCATTGCCGAAGGTGAAGTTATTGGCCTTGCCGGTCTTGATGGTGCTGGTCAATCCACCTTTTTACGGCTTGCTGCCGGCCTTACGCTCCCTGAGCACGGCACAATACAACTCTTTGGTAAAAAGCTTCCACGGAGCACGAAAGCCGGAAAACTGGCACACAAGCTAAAAACTTTTTTTATTCCAGCTGACAGACTCGAAGAAGCTCTGTTTGCCAATGTTTCCCTGAGCGATCATTTCAGTCTACGGGAAAAACAGAGTCCATTCTGGCATTCCCAAAAAAGAGCCAGAAGTCAGGCAAAAAAAGCCATTAGTACATTTTCCATCAAAGCTCAGCCGGATGACCATGCAGAAGACCTTTCAGGAGGAAACCAACAACGACTTCTTCTGGCGCTTCTTGATTCACTCTCTCGGCTGGTGCTCCTTGAGAACCCGACCAGAGGACTTGATATTCGGTCGGGACATAGGGTCTGGCAATATCTCAAGAATGAGCTTAGCCCAAAAACAACCATTATTTTTTCATCCCCTGAGCTTGATGAGCTTCTCCATTACAGCGATCGAGTTCTTGTTTTTCATGATGGTGAAATCGTTCTAGACAGTGCTGTTACTGACACCAGTCATGACTCCGTTGCTGCTGCCATGACCGGATTAGATGAGGCTCTTCAATGAAAAAATTGTGCCTTGACATAGTACTTGGCAGTCTTCTGGTTTCTGGATTCACTGCACTCGTTTTACTGATTGCGGGAGCACCGGTTCTTGCCGCCTTTCAGAATATCTGGCTGGGTGCCTTTGCTTCCACTTCCAAATTCAGCCAGGTTCTCTCCGTATGGGTTCCCCTTACGCTCTGTTCTTGCGGACTGCTCTACACTTTCAGAGCAAATCTATGGAACATCGGCATTGAAGGCCAGGTCATAATGGGAGCAATCGGTGCCATGACAGCACTGCGCATTCCAGGAATTGAAAGCCCTGTGCTCATCCTTACTCTGGCATTTCTCGCATCTATGATTGGTGGAGGAGCATGGGGATTACTTATTGGAATTCTTAAAACACGAGGCGGTGTCCATGAAATCTTTGGTGGGCTTGGACTCAACTTTGTGGCTCAGGCTTTTATTCTCTGGCTTATATTCGGGCCCTGGAAACGACCCGGCATTGCCTCCATGAGCGGCACCGAGCTATTGGCCCATAAGCTTTGGCTTACAACTCCTCCAGGCTGGCGAGTTGCGACCATTGGGCTGTTGATTGCTGCTGCAGCCCTTATACTTACCTGGCTGCTTCTCGAAAAAAGCATGCTGGGGCTTAAACTAAAAGCAATAGGTAAAAACCCAAAAGCTGCACTACTTTACGATATTTCTCCGGAAAGCTATTATCTTACGTCAATCATTATTGCAGGCTCCTGTGCAGGTCTTGCCGGATGCCTTCAGGTAACAGCTGTTTACCACAGACTTATCCCATCAATTTCAAGTGGATATGGATATGTTGCGCTATTACTTGTGATGCTTGCTGGATACAGGGTCATCCTAATTCCATTTCTTGCCTTATTTTTTGCAGGCTTAAACGTCGGTGCCATCCAGCTTCCGATAGTTTTGCAACTTGATTCCGCCTTGTCAGGAGTCATTCAGGGCTGTTGTGTATTAAGCGCCTTATTTATTCTAGGGATCAGACAGAAAAGGAGACAATCCTGATGGGTGATATTTCCTTGCCAGTACTTATTGCATCGGTTTTAGCCGCAAGTGCGCCACTCATTATTATTGCTCTTGGAGAAACACTCACCGAAAAAAGTGGCGTAATCAACCTCTCACTCGATGGCGTGGTACTCCTCTCTGCCATGGCAGCTTTTGTAGTTGCCAAAGAAACAGACTCGCTGCTTCCTGGTTTTTTGGCAGGAGGGTGTACAGGAATGATCACAGGAATCATTGTGGGCTATTTCAGCATCTCCCTCCGACTTTCACAAGTTGCCGTTGGCTTTGCGCTCTCCCTTCTCTGCCGTGATCTTGCATATTTTCTTGGCAATCCATACAGTAGAGTGCAGGGACCAACTCTCCTTGCAAACAAACTTCCATTTTATGATTCACTCCCCTCTTCTCTGCAGATTATCCTCACCCAACCGCTAACAGTCTGGTTTGCTCTCCTGCTTATTATTGTGCTCTACTATTTTTTTACATTCAGTAAAGCCGGGCTTTGTTTGCGCTCTATTGGAGAAAACCCCGCAGCAGCATTTGCACGTGGTCTCAATCCCCGAAAAATTCAGATG
>DQVD01000432.1 GCA_015661935.1 Desulfocapsa sulfexigens
CTGAAAATTTTATTCCAAATCTGCCTGAAAATCCTGAAATGGTTTATTTGGTGGAAAGCAATAATATGCGAAAGTTCTTTGAGTATGCACGCAAGAAATTCCTATGGCTCTGGCAGGAGAAATCCCGAAGTAAAGAGCACAACCCTGCCGGATATTTGTACAGACGATTGCGCGAGACCATCTCAGGATCTTCTCAGTTCCTCAGCGGGAAAGGAACAAACAACGCATTTTTGTTCAAGCTGAAAGAAGATACTCAGGGAGCTAAGCTCATTCAGACATACCTTGCCGAAGAATCTTTTTCCACATGGCCTGTTCCGCCTGAAAGTAGAGGTGTTAAAACTGAAAAAGAAATCTATAGGCAAAAGTATCTGCACCAGATGGCACTGTTTTTCTGGAAAGAAGCCTGTAGTAAAATCACTGTGCAGGCGCTTGCCGTAAGAGATCTGCAAAGATATCTTTTGTCAGTCCATACGTGGTTATTTAATCCTTCCATGGCGTTGTTGGAAGATGATTACGCTCTTCCAGCTGAGCATAACGCTGATCCGGATATACGATTGCATATTGAATCCATATTTTTGCAGGCTGAACAGCTGGTGAGCAGTTGGACAAAGGAACAGTGTGCTGTTTTTCTTATGCGGTTGGACGAACCGCCTGTAAAACTGGAAGTAATAGCAGATCAATTAAACTTTTATGATCATAATGTGGTGCATCGAATTTTTACCACATGTACAAATTCTATTATTACGTTCTCTTCAAACTGGCCCGGCCCACCTCTTGCTGAGTTGCCGGAGGAATGCGCAGAAGTATTTATTGAAAAGATCAAAATATGTGCAAAAAAAAATATTGATGTCCGTATTAAGAAATAAAGGCAATTTACCAGATACACTTATCCAGTGAGCTGCCTTTCTTCCTGAACAGGGGCAGTAAACTCAGATTTGTAAAGGGTCAACGGCGAGTTGCTTTTCATATAGATTTTTGAACTGAACAATGAATGGAAAAATGAAAAATTCAGCATTGCACCTGGCATGGAAAACAGAACGGAGAATGCGTTGCTGCCCTCCGGATAATATACTCTATGGCGAAAATACAAAGGAGCTGAGGGAACATCTGGAGCATTGTTTTTATTGTCGTGAAGAACTGCAGCAGAAGGAACAATATGCAAAAATGCCTGTTTTTTCTGTAGAACCCGATAAGCAGGGGCGGAAATCCCCTCAACCCGGTCAACTCTGGTCCCTCAAACAGGATCTTGGTGGATGGGGACCTAAAAATCGTTATTATGCACCGCCACTGGTGGTCGTCGTTGAAATAGAGAGCAACAGCGTAACTGTCCTGCAAAGTTGCGGGGAGATGATATTTGCCGGTGATGACGACATACCTTTTCAGCATGAGATAAAAGGCTTCATGCAACCATGGAACCAATACAGTCTTTGTCGGGATGATCTTGACACCTGTTACGGTACTGTGGCTGATCGTTCCATACAAAACATACTCAATCCTGAAACAACGCAAACAATTGAGATTGGATCTTTACTCTGGTTCTTTCGTCAAATGGAGGTTGAAACGGGATACTTTTTTTCATCAAGGGCCGTTACTCAGCTTCTTGCGGAACATGAGTCCGAAAAGAGACTCTATGATATAGCAAACATAAATCCTCAAGTGATGTACAGGCAGCTTTGTGATCTTGGTCTTGTGTTTCAGGAATCAATACCTTCAGATTGTTCTGTGCAGGATATTCTTTTTCATGCCCAGGCAGCAGATGACGCCCTATTGTTGGCAGCGGCAGATAAGACAACAAATACAGATTTTGCTCTCTGCTTCACAATGCATGGTGAGAAACCGGAGAACGTGCAAATCACCGGAATACACTTTACGCATTGGAATCCTGAAAATGGTTTCCTAAATGTTATAGGTCAACTGGAAAAAGAAATGCCGGGGGATGCACAGATATATGTTCGTTTAGAGGTCGGGGGCAATTCTTTTAATCCTGTACCTGGTGAATTTGGAATCGAGAATGATTTAATTTGGGCTCTTTTTCAAATAGGCAATATAGATGTCAGAAAAGGGGTGTGTTATGTGAGAATCCTCCATGAACAGTGACAATTGTTCTTCTATTCATAAACACTGGAAGACTCTGTCAACTCTTCTTCAGCGATCACCCCGGTTATGTAATTCACTATTTAAACAACCGTCTCCTGTTCCTGTCCCACCTCTGCCCTGTGTACAAAGGCTTCTAAAACGCTGTATATCACTGCAGCAGAAACAACTTCTTCAGCGTCATCTCCTTGCGGCGAGTATTCTTTTTCAAGATCAAAACCTGCACCGACAGGAACTACAGAAAATATATAGTCTCGAGGACATCTTCCCCGACATAGAGCTGGTTGAGCTGCAATCAGTGTCGTGGATTGCTTTCCCAATTGCTGTTGTAAAAGAGCGTAGAGCCGTAAAGATAACTCTTTTGCTTGGATTAAAAACAGGAAACGGGAAATGTATCGTACAGAACAGACCACAATTCAGCAAATCGAGCCGTGAATCCCTGGAGTTATCAGTACCGGACGGAAAAGATTTGCTTGTCTGGACCTTGCAGTACGAATCAGACAGTCCGGTAACGGGCCATTCACTGGCCCTGCCGTCTGCGCTTGCAATTTCATTCCTGCAAAATAAGAAGAAATGGCCAGAGCAGCTGCTGGCAACAGGAGAATTAACTGCTGGTGGACAGGTTAGAGCCGTACAAGATATCCAAAAGAAGAAACTGCTGTTACCAGGTGATAGTGCGCTGTTTCTTGTCCCGATGGAAAATAACACACCGGATTCCGATAAACGGGTGGTGCCGGTACAAAGCATCCATGAGGCCATTGCCGTCGTAAACCATCTTCATCAGGGAATATACGATCCCCAAACCATCAGATTATTTCAACTGGCAGCACAGGACGCACATATCCTGCTTGAACGATTCAATAGTCTACCGATTGAATTTTTCGTGCTCCATGATCTGTCCACTGTTTATAAAAAAATTCGGAACAACCCGGATGAATATATTGGTCAATTAATATCCTGTTTTAAAGAGGCCAAGAATCGAACACAACTGCCGGATGAGCTCATGGATCTGTTTGTATGTGATGATATTTTAAAGCTGGCGCAGCGTGATCAGTTTACAGCAATTCAATTTTGCCTGGTGCAATTGGCCTGGCAGAATCATTACGGCCGAACAAACAAGAGCAGACAGTGGAGTTCTCTGGCTGTAACAATTGCTCAATCATACGAGGTTAAAAAAGAATTAACGTCCCTGGCCAATAATGATTTTATCAATACACGTTTTAATCGCTACGACTTCAGACCGGAACTTCCTGAACTTTTTAAGCTGCGCCTTGAACATGAAAAACAATTACACCAGTTACAGGAAGATGACGGTAAGCGACTGGGAGCCATGTATGGAACTCTTGCCCAGAATTACGGTTTTTGTGGTCCGACGTACCTTACACATCTCAAAGAAATGACTGATAAGGCGATGGATGCATTTGGACGCAGAGATGCTGGTGAGCATTCCCGCATACTCTCCTATCTGATATACGGCTTTTTAGACAATGATGCATTTACCGAAGCAAATACTCTTTTTTGCAAGGTATTCTCACTGCCTGCTGATAGGCCAGAAAGTTGGATACGAAAAATATTCGCAGGGTGTGAAAGTGAGTTCTTCCGTTTACCATTCCCGATCACACTATTATGCCGACTCCTGGCAGAGCAGCCGGAACTTCTGGAGAGGTGTTCATGGAAAGAGAGCAGACAACACCTCACCAGAA
>DQVD01000169.1 GCA_015661935.1 Desulfocapsa sulfexigens
ATTATTGAATGGAAAATACTTTGAACAAAAAAACGATCTTCCGGGAGCTGGTTCAACAAAAAGGCAGAGACTCTCTATCACTAATGGTTTTCTAAGAACAGGAGCAAAAAAATCTGTAAGTATGCAATGTAAGATCTTTCTTTCAGAAGCATCGGTTATTCTGCCGGTGAGAGTAATATGAAACCGATACTCATCCATGACATAAGGATATCCCCAATTTGCAAGATTATGTTTCTGAAATGGTGTAAGGATTTCTGCACGACGACGCGCAAGCTCAAGACGGGTAGGTGGTGCCCTGAAGGAATCGAACTTTTCTACACAGGATGCAGCCAGTTCGTTCAGTTGAAGGGGTTGACTTTCTGGACAGAGGCAAAAAAAGTCATTAATCTGACAAAGTATTAATGGGGAAGTGGAAAACGACTGCCACTGAGAAGAAAAAGCATTTATGGCAGAGCTTAATTCGTCTTCATGGCGGCATCCGGCAAGTCTGAATGGAGGCTTTAATGTTGCGTGCAACCCATAACGTCGCGGGATGCGGGTTAGTTCATACATTCTATCCGGTTGGATTTCTGTGAAAACATCCTGTTCTATTTTTTTTCGAAGTAAAGCATCCCGCCCCAGCCATTTACAGCCGAGTTTCCACAATAGAGACGAAGGATCAGGGGCAAAGTAGAGGGCAAATCGCATACTATTTATTGCTCCTTTAGTAGAGAATTCAGAAGAATTAGAAATCGTTTCCCGCTGATGACCAATGTCTCTGAATTATCGAAAGGGATCATGTTCTTTGCTAATACAGGAAGTGACGCTCTGTCCAGTCGTTTCTCAATGGCAGCCGCATTTTCACGTCCTCTTCGCTGCAGTCGCTGTCGCAGAATGTCGTTGCTGACCGTCAGCTTAAGGGTTATTACCCGGTCAAAATAGGATTCGAAATCAGTGATAACCCGTCGTGATACGGAAACTATTGCTAGACGATTTTCTGATTGTGCTCCAAATTCAGTATGTGCTATACCATAACAGTTACCATGAGCCTGCCAGTGGGAAACAAAAAAATCATTCTCCTGTAAAAGTTCAAAGGCTTTCGGATCTACATAATAATTCTGTTCATTGTCATCGGGAACACGGGTGATATAGCGTTTTGCGAAAACAACGTTTTTGTTTTTTCTGAAATGTTGGCGGGCAATACGCAGAAGACTGTCTTTACCAACTCCGCTTGGTCCTGTTATAAGTACAATTTTCATTGGTCTTAAAACTACGCTCTACAAAGGCAGCTGCTGCCGTTATACACCGCTGTTCCTTCTTTTAAGGTAAGAACAATTTTGGGAATAGTGGAGTCATCTATTACCAGAAGATCAGCGAGTTTCCCGGCAGCAATTTCACCACGATCATCCAAACGTGCAAGTTTTGCCGGAATACCGGAAACCATCTCAAAACAACGGCTAAGATCCAGGCCAAGTTTATGATGTATGGTATATGGTGCCTGCAGCATGGAACTTGGATGGTAGTCTGAGCAGAGAAAATCACAGGCATCTTTAGCAATAAGATCTCTTGCTGACACATTCCCGCTCTGGCTTTGACCGCGAACAACATTAGGTGCACCCATGCCCGTGGCAATACCATTTTCTTTTGCATAGATCGCAACATCAAGATCCAGAGGGAATTCAGAAATTGTTACTCCCAGTTCCTTGAGAGTGTCTATTTTTTGTGGTGTATCATCGTCGTGCGAGAGAAGTATCAGATCATGGCTTGCACCAAAGGTCAGAATATCCCCAATAACTGCAAAGGCCCTTCCTTGACCCCGTTGTTTCTGTCGGATGATTTCATCTGCTTCTGTATCAGACAGGTCATAAACCGGTAGATGGAATTTTTTCCAGGCCTCAATGGATTTGAACTGTCCCTGTCCCGGAGTATGATCCATGACAGACAGCATCTGAATAGAGTTACTCTCTATCAGTTCTTTGATAGTTGCAATAGATTCAAAGGAGGTAACCTCAAAGCGAGCATGGACAAGATTATCAACATACAAGGTTGAGCAGTTGCTATTATTTATATCCCTTATAACACCAGCGGCAACCTGAGTGGCTCGATATCCCGTTAACGCGGCATCATTAAATCCCACGGCATGAAACATGGTGGTGATTCCTGCCATCGTCAGTTTTTTATCAAGTTCTACAAGGGCTGAGTCAATGGGGAAGTGAGCACCGGGACGTGGTTCGATTTCTTTTTCAACCGCATCTGAATGTAAATCGACAAAACCAGGTACTATCAACTGATCTCCAAAATTATGGGCAACGGGCTGGCAATTATGGGGAGTGATGGCTTCTATTATTCCATGATGGATTAGAATGTCTGCAGGTTTGATTTCTCCACCTGTGAGCACTCGTTTTGAACGTAAAACAAATTGCATCAGGCTGCCTCCAGAATGGTCGGAAACGGTTTCTCGTTATTCTTTCTGGTGAGTTCGTATGTTTTGTCGGCTGCTCTTTTAATCTTTTTCCTGTCATGAAAGATGCCGATCATGGCTATTCCCTTCTCTTTCAGATCTTCCAAAAGAGACAGCACCCGATCCGAGCTTTGTTCATCGAGCGAAGCGGTTGGCTCATCAAGCAGGATAAGATCTTTTGGGGCAATAATCCCACGGGCAATATTGACCCGCTGCTGTTCGCCGCCGGAGAACGTGAGCGGGGAGATATGGAAAAGCTCTTCTCGTATACCAAGCCTACTCAGTAGGTCGGCTGCTAGATATAAAGATGTTTGTTCTGAAACTCCTGTTTCCATAAGCGGTGCTGCCACAGCTTGCAGGGCGCTGATCCGGGGAAGGATCTTGAGAAACTGGGTAACAAAACCGATTTCACGTTTTCGCAGTTGTAATACCTGGCTTTCAGTACATGTTGCCAGATCAACCACACTTTTATCTGAGCGGTGAAAAAGGATTTTGCCTGACTGCACCAGATAGGTACGGTAGATAGATTTTAATATTGAAGACTTGCCCGCACCGCTTACTCCAGTGAGAGCAAGCAGCTCCCCTCTGTTTACTGAAAAATGGACATCGGAGAATCCTGAAACCTGTGTACTGTCCCGTTCATGAAGGGTAAAAACTTTGCTGATTCCCTGAACATCGATTATTTTTGTGTGACTATTTTTTTTCATCATATTCCTCATAAAATACTTGAGACCAGTAGTTGCGTATATGGGTGCTGGGGATCTTCAAGAATCTGATCGGTGAGACCATATTCCACAACTGTTCCATGTTTCATAACCACCGTAATATCAGTCAGGTGATTGATAACTCCAAGATCGTGGGAAACAATGATCATGGAAAAGCCCATTTCCTGCTGCAGTTCCTTAATCAGATCAAGAATTTTTGCCTGCACCGAAACATCAAGGCCGGTGGTTGGCTCGTCCAGCAGGAGTAGTTTGGGGGAGGATGATAACGCCTTGGCAATCTGGATTCGCTGTTGCTGGCCACCTGAAAAATCTTCGGGATAATCGTCAATGCGGCTTGTTTCCATTTCAATGCGGTTTATGAGTCCAAGTGCTCCTTTTCGGATCTCTTCATAGCGCCGCTCTCCTGCGCCGATAATTCGTTCCGCAATATTTCCGCCAGCTGAGAATAGAAAGTTAAGTCCCAGATGCGGGTTCTGATAAATCATGGACATTTCTTTGTTTCGTAGATGTGAAACTGTAGCTGGCGGAGCCTTTAGGATATTTAAGGGCTGCTTCTGTTCATCTGTTCGTCCATTAAAAAAAATTTTACCGCTGCTGGCGATTCGATCCTGATATATGAGTTGCAGCAGAGTGGATTTACCACTTCCGGACTCGCCAACAATACCAAGAATTTCATCTTTTCCGGTAGTGAGGCTAATTGAGTTAATTGCCACCACAGACGCACATACCGGACATATTGCTCTTCCATGCTCCTCACCGGTTAACTCCAAACAGCTTCCGCATGAGGCACCATATATTTTGCTTACATCCTGAACTTCAAGAAGCATTGCTTTTCTTCAGATTTTGATCGCAGTATTCGGTGTCACTGCAAAAATAATGATATCCACTTTCTCTGTGTACTTCATCAAGGAAGACATTATGTGCTCCGCAACGTTCACAGGAGATTCCTGCAAAGCTTTCCACCTTGAATTCACGGTCATCAAATTTTAACGGTTTCACACTGGTGTACGGAGGGATTGCATAGATTCGTTTTTCACGACCTGCCCCGAAAAGCTGGAGCACAGGACTGTTATCCATTCGTGGTATGTCATATTTCGGTATGGGGGATGGATCCATGACATAATGATCATTTACCAGAACCGGATAGCGGTTGGAGATACGGCTGTCTCCATACTGGGAAGTATCTTCATACAACAAAACCCAGAGTTTTGCGTAATCACTGTTTGCATGCATCTGTTTCTGCCTGGCAGTGTCCGGTTCCACAGTGGTTAATACTTCAGGATAGGGAACCTGATATACCAGTATCTTCTTTTCATCTTTTGCAAATTCATGTTCCGGTATCCGGTGTCTGGTTTGAATAATGGTGGCCTCAGCTGTGTTTACTGTCTCTTTAACTCTGGTGACCGCCGTTATAAAATCACGAATGTTCACTGCATTAACGGAACCATCGCAACCCTGATCTATGACCTTGAGCACATCACGTTCGAGTATGATGGAAAGAGTGATCTGCAGGCCGCCTGTTCCCCAGCCTCTTGCCACTGGCATTTCTCGTGAGGCAAAGGCGACAATATA
>DQVD01000360.1 GCA_015661935.1 Desulfocapsa sulfexigens
GTCTCCACAACCCATGTCCATATGGATCATCACAATTGCCTTGAAGTGATCATTGTTCGTGGCAAAGCCGGTGAAGTGCGAAGGTTAGCTGATAGCTTAACAGCCATGCGAGGTGTTCGCAATGCCTGCCTGTCCATGGGCTCCACCGGTAAAGACCTGCACTAAAAACAAACCGACTCCCAAACATGGCAATAAAAAAATCAGAATTGTATTCATCCCTCTGGGCCTGCTGCGACGAACTGCGTGGAGGAATGGATGCCAGGCAGTACAAGAACTATGCACTAGTTATGCTGTGTACCAGTATCTGATGAACTATCGGTTCCAGACCATGCAGGATGATTGCTATCTGATTGCTGCCGATGACTAGCAGGCCACCACAAATAGAATTATCGAAACCAACAGGAAGGGATTACAGGTGTAAGCACAAGGTCAATTGAGTGAAACATCAAGAACTTACAGCGAAACAACATGTTAGAGAGAATTGGCCCAGATAAGGGTGGGTACTGGAAGGTACGGCAGTGAACGGAGCGATTAACAAAGTGGAACGGATTACCTAGGATCGTGTCGTTTCTCTGTTCAAGAACCAATTGAAATGTTTCTATCCGGGTAATCTTGAAGGTAAACATAACAATTCCAATATCGAAAACAGGTTGTTACGCCAATACCTGGCCGAACAGGACTATAGCACAGAGCAGAAAAATAAAGCCCTGGACAAGCTTCAAACAACAGCCACCAACCATGCTCAGGATTTGTACCACAACACCCAAAGCAATTGTGTTATATATCCAGACCTGGTACATCATGGGGAAAAACGGCAGATAGTTGTCAATGAATGGGACAGAGTATACCAAAATGGAAATTTTATCGTGATGAACTGAATCGCTTGCCTGTTTGTTATGAGGATTGGAAATAATATGCATATCTCGGAAGGAATCCTCACGGCACCAGTCCTGGCTGGTGGTGCTGTTCTCACAACAATTGGGACTTCCATCGGTCTTAAAAAGCTGGATTACGATCGTATTATGACCGTTTCCCTGCTCTCAGCCACCTTTTTTGTTGCCTCCCTTATCCATGTGCCCATTGGGCCAGGATCTGTTCACCTGCTTCTTGGCGGTCTTCTTGGCCTTATCCTTGGTTGGGGGGCATTTCCTGCCATTGTGGTTGCCCTCTGTTTACAAACAATCTTTTTTCAATATGGCGGGCTGGTTGTGCTCGGGGTGAATGGATTTATCATTGCCGGGCCTGCAGTTCTTTGTGGTCTTCTTTTAAAGTCATTGCTCAATGGCACCAGGAGAAAACAGATGATTGGAGGCTTTCTAGCAGGATTTTGTTCCATGTTTCTCTCTGCTATTCTTATGGCTTGTGCCCTGTTTTTCTCAGATGCAGGTTTTCTTCGAGTGGCTGGCATTGTGCTGGCCAGTCATCTCCCTGTTATGCTTATTGAAGGGTTGATCACAATGTTTGTTGTCACCTTTTTGATCAGGGTACAACCTGAGATTCTCTCCCTTAATACTTGACAGCAAAAAGATTATGTTCATACCTCACCTCTTCCTGTCTGTTTGTCTCCTTTTCCTGCCTATTCAGGCTGAGGCTCATAAAATCCACGTCTTTGCCTGGGTTTCTGGAGATACGATAACCGTCGAATCCAATTTTTCCGGAAATAAACCACTGCTTCATGGTAAAATTACCGTCAAAGACAACAAATCCGGTGCAGTTTTATTACAGGGAGATGGAGACACAAAAGGAATTTTCACCTTTACTGTTCCCTCAGATGCCAGAGCCCGAAAAACCGATCTGCTTATTGTGGTTTCCGGCAGTGAAGGACATCAAAGTGAATGGCTGGTTCCTGCCACAGAGTACCTTTCAGAAGATAGCTCCCCGGCAACAAATCAACATACAAAGACTATAAACAATGATGAGCTGCAAATAATGATCAGGGAAATCGTTAAGCAAGAGCTGGCTCCAATCAAACGACGTCTTGCCGAAAACAGGCAGAATAAACCGGACTTTCGGGATATCATGGCTGGAATCGGTTTCCTTCTTGGCCTTGCGGGACTCGTTACCTGGATGAGAAACCGTAAGCCAAAGGATACTAAAACAGATGATTGATGAACCCTTTTCCGCGGGATCCACTCTCTTTCATAAACGTGATCCGAAAGTAAAACTCATTGGAGCCGCCACGATCAGTATAGTGCTCGCCCTCTGCTCCTCAATTCTTGTGGCCGGGATAGGCTTTATAATTACGGCAATACTCCTTTTTCTCTCAAAACCGGCTCCCCGCCTATTATTTAAACGCCTCCTGCAAGTCAATATTTTTACACTTTTTATCTGGATTACCCTCCCTCTTACTTACGGAGGAGATGAAACTGTACATTTTTTCTTCCTGAATCCAAGTCTTGAAGGTATCCGAATAGCTGTTCTTATCAGTCTAAAAAGTAATGGTATCCTCTTCTGTTTTCTGGCACTCCTTGCCACTTCAAGCACTGCAAACCTGGGACATGGCATGGAAAAGCTGGGCGTGCCACGAAAACTAAGCTTTCTTCTTCTTTTTTCATACAGGCAACTCTTTGTAATTCACCAGGAATATCAACGGTTGCAACGAGCAGCAAAATTAAGAGGTTTCACGCCAAAAAATTCACTGCATACCTATCGTACATTCAGCCACCTGTTTGGTATGACTCTGGTAAAAAGCTGGAAGCGTGCAGAACGAGTCCATCAGGCCATGATCCTGCGTGGATTTAATGGAAGCCTTATTCCGTTGAACCAGCCGCAACCGAGTAGAGCTGATTATTTTTTTCTATTTGCCATGCTTCTTATCAGCCTGCTTCTGGCTGGACTTTCCTTTATATCTTTTCCCCTGTAAGCCATTATGAACACGAATCCGCCACTCCTTGAACTCCGCAATATCAGTTATTCCTATCCAGGGCAGGAATCTCCTCTTCTAAAAGAAATTGATTTTACTTTCCACAAAGAGCACGTAGGGATCATTGGACCCAATGGCAGCGGCAAAACCACTCTGTTTCAAATTATTATGGGGCTGTTAAAAGCAGATAACGGGAAAATAATACTTCATGGCAAAGAGATACAAACAGAAAAAGACCTCTTTCTTCTCCGACGCAA
>DQVD01000108.1 GCA_015661935.1 Desulfocapsa sulfexigens
AAATAATCTGTAAACCACTAAGTAACTTTGTCTCAGTGTAAACTCCCGAAAACTGCCCTTCTTCGCAAGGGCCGGGAGTTTGATAGGGTATATAGGCAGGGAACACGTTGGCATGATAAGGGGTTTTCACTCATTTTCTGTCCCAACGAACTGGGTTTTAATAGAATTGGAATCAGTATTCATCGTAAGCTGAAAGGGGCTGTAAAGCGAAACAGAATTAAACGGGTTATTCGTGAGTCGTTTCGTCTGGAAAGAACCGCTTATCCCGATTGTGCAGACATTGTTTTTGCTGTTCGTCCCGATTTTTCTTTAAAATCTCCTGCTGAAATTACCTCCGCTGTGGCAAAACTTGAAACTTGAAGTCGACTTTTTTTTCAGCCTGGAGTGATGCCTGATGTGGTTTAGAATCAATCGAATCTTCTCTTTTGGTCCTGTATCATGAAGATTGGTTTGCTGATACGGCAGATTCCTTTAGGATTGATCCGAGGCTATCGGTATCTTATCTCTCCGCTTCTTCCTCCAAGTTGTCGTTTTACCCCTACCTGCTCCTGCTATGCAATTGAGGCCATTAAATCACATGGAACATTGCGGGGCCTTTTTCTTTCCTGTTGTCGAATTCTGCGCTGTCATCCCTTTTGTCAGGGAGGCTATGATCCTGTTCCGCCAGTGGATAAGGACACAGCCAAGTGTAATGAAAGTTGTAATGGATCGTATACTGCCAACAATAAAACGTGTGACAATCACCTGGGCGTTAGTCCTTAACATGGTATAATCATGGATACTTACAGAACATTTTTAGCAATTATCATCTCCTTTATTATTCTTATCGGGTATCAGTATTTTTTTGTGGGATTTGGGCCTGCGGAGGACCCCGTTCAGAACAGTGTGGTTCAGACAGAAGCAGTGACCGGAGAGCCTGCAGTTATTGAGCAAACTGAGAGTGCTGCAGTTACCGCTGCACCAACTGTCCAGTCAGAAGCTGCAAAAAATATGACTCGTCCTGATAGAAAAGCCAGAACAGTGATTGTAGAAACTGATCTCTACACTGCATCATTGAGTGAAGATGGTGGCTCAATCCAGAGTTTTATTCTCAAGGATTACAAAGAAACATTGGATGAGAATTCTCTGGGCATGCAGATGGTGAAGGTGGATGGGACTGAAGGCTTTCCACTGGAATTTTCCTGGGGAAGTGTTGCTCCTGCTGCCACTTTTTACGATGCAGGCGGTAGTGAGGTTATCTTTCAGGGAAATAGCGGAAATTTAAGTATGAAAGGTCAGGTAAATGGTCTTGAGATTGTTCGTGAGTACATTTTCTCAAAAGACAGCTACCTGATGGAACTGAACATTTCAGTGAAAAATGTTTCCGGTGGTGTTTTGCAAGGTGCTGCCGCATTGCATCAATCCAATACACCTTTTAGACAAACAGGACCTGGAAGTCAGTTCCTCTTTATTGGTCCAGCATACTATATGAACGAATCTCTCACCGAAATGGATTCTGATGATTATGAAAATGGACCATTTACTGTTAACGGTCAGATGGATTGGGTGGGGTATGAGGGAACTTATTTTATCAGTTCTTTTCTTCCCCAGAATGGGAGTGCTACTTCCATTACTGTATCTTCTTTTGGAGAAGAGGGTGTAAAAATGCAGCTGAACAGTTCGCTGGATACTCTGCAGCCGGGAGAGGTAAAGGTCTATAGTTATAAACTCTTTTTTGGCCCCAAAAAGCATGATATCTTAAAATCAGTGGGTTCGAATTTGGATAAAGCATTGAACTTTGGCTGGTTTGATCTGATTGCCCACCCAACTCTCTTCATGCTTAATTTCTTTTACGGAATGTTTAAGAATTATGGTATTGCCATTATTTTGGTGACCATCGTCTTCAAGGCAGCTTTCTGGCCGATAACCCAAAAGGGTTTGAAATCCATGAAAAATATGCAGAAATTGCAGCCGAAAATGGTAAAGCTGAAAGAGAAATATAAGGGTGATCCCGCCAAAATGAATCAGGAAGTGATGAACCTGTACAAAACCTACAAGGTGAATCCCTTAGGTGGTTGTTTGCCTATGGTGTTACAGATTCCTGTTTTCTTTGCCCTCTACAAAGTTTTGCTCATGTGCATTGAGTTGCGTCATGCACCTTTTATGCTCTGGATTACAGATCTTTCAGCTCCTGATCGTTTGTACATTGGTGTGGATATTCCCTATGTCGGAGGAATTCCGGTACTGACCCTTTTGATGGGGGCTTCCATGTTCCTGCAGCAGAAAATAACTCCGACCACTGCTGATCCCACTCAGGCTAAAATTATGATGTTTCTGCCTGTGTTGTTCACCTTTATGTTTATCAATTTCGCATCCGGTCTGGTTCTCTACTGGTTTGTCAACAACCTGCTCGCAATTTTTCAGCAGCAGATGATTAATCGCCAGAAGAAGGCCTAACAACAATAAAATCAGTTTGAAAACCCCGTAGCCATAATATGCGGGGTTTTCCAGGCTTGATGACTCCCGTAAGGATGGAATAAAAAAATGTCTTCAGGAAAAATGGATTTCTACGCTAAAGAAGTAACTGATGCCATCAAGCAGGCCTGTGATACTCTGCAGGTACCTCAGGAAGAGTTGGCCATAGAAGTTGTTGATACCGGTTCCATGGGTATTTTTGGACTCATTCGCAAAAAAGCACATATCAGGGCTGGTATAAAGGCTCTGGATCTTGTTGATGCTGCTGAAAAACCGGAACCCAAAAAGAATAAAGCTGCACCTGTTGCTCCGGAAAGTAAAGAGCCGAAGGAAGAAAAAGAGGAGTCTGTTCCTGCCGTTGAAGCAGCGAAGAAGGAGGAGGCCAAAGTAGAAAAAGTAGAGAAAGAAGAGAAAGTAAACCCGGGGCCACCCAAAAGAGTGCCCGTTGAAATTAAACCTGAGAGTGTGGAAGTCGTACGTCAGCAATTGGAAGAACTCCTGAAACTAATGGGTTTTCCTTCTGAGGTAACAGCTGAGCTTGATGGTGGAACCATTCGATGTAAGGTGGGTGAAGAGCATGAGGAAGCGCTTACCGCACAGGAAGGGAAAATCATCGATTCTCTCCAGTATATTTTAAGAAAACTGGCAGCAAGAAAGGTTGAAGAGAAAATACGACTTTCCATTGATATTGGTCAGTTTCGTGAAAAACGAAAAGTCGAACTGGTGGCACGGGCCAAAGAGCTTGCCGAACTGGTGAAAGAAGATGGAAAGACCCAGGCTATTCCTCCCTTAAATCCCTCTGAAAGACGTGTTGTTCATGTTGCCCTGCAAGACGATAAGGATATTCGCTCACGCAGTGTTGGTGATGGATTGTTTAAAAAGATACTTATCTATAAACCTGGCAAGGGAAAGAAGCCAGGTGGTAAACGTGGTGGAAGGGGACGGCGCGGAAAATCCGCGAAAAAGCCACAGGAGAAAAGTGATTCTTAAGTTTTGTGCTTGATAGACGGAAATAAGGCACCGGTAAACGCTTGCTGAGGTACTGGAAAACGCCTACAGTACCAGGTTTACTGCAAATTTTGATATCTGGTGAACGGTTACCTTTCTGGTAAAAGAGGACAAAAAAAAACGAGCCCATAAAGGACTCGTTTTTTACTACATCTTTTGTAACGTCTAAGACGGTAATGTTACTTTATGTCCTAGAATTTAACGTCGATTCT
>DQVD01000251.1 GCA_015661935.1 Desulfocapsa sulfexigens
CAGACACAAGCACAACCTTCCAAAATAACGCGACAATTCCACAAATATAAAAGAACGCTTTCAGGGCGATTCGAACGATTTATTGGATGCCATCCGAATCTTTATACATTTCATTTGTTTTTCATAAGCAAAAAGTGATAGGCTTTAAACAACCTATATTCTTTATCTTACTACACTTAAACATACAGTTGGCTATGAGCACTCAAAAGACCC
This sequence comes from Desulfocapsa sulfexigens, assembly GCA_015661935.1. Lineage (GTDB taxonomy): Bacteria > Desulfobacterota > Desulfobulbia > Desulfobulbales > Desulfocapsaceae > Desulfocapsa > Desulfocapsa sulfexigens_A. The sequence continues at coordinate 214 of DQVD01000251.1, forward strand.
CCTCTTTAGGGAAAATACTCAAAGAAAAAGGTCTGGTTACTGAAGAACAGATAGTCTTTTCTCTTCAGGAACAGAAAGCCACCGGTGAACTGCTGGGCGGCTGCCTCTTACGGTTAGGCATTATCACCGATACCGACCTTGCCAGGGTACTTGCTGAACAGAGTGGTCATCCTTTTGTTGATCTGCGTGGTTTTACGCCGGATTCCAACCTTCTTTCCAAAATTCCATTCCGGATCGCTAAACAGTTCCAGTTTCTGGTCCTTGCTGAAAAAGAAGGCATTCTCCACATAGCCATAGCGGATCCTTTTTCAAACACTGCCGCTGAACAGGCTTTTAGAATAACAGAAATACAGATCAAGCTGCATATAGGCGGCGAATTGGAGCTCCTGAAACTCATTGAGCGCTTTTACTATCTCCTTGAAAACCCAATTGAAAAAGAAATCGACTATGTGGTCAGCAGCTTGCGCCGCAATCCTGACGGGGAAGTAGATGTTGAAAAACTTGTGGAAAATCTGCTCGGTGTGGCGGTCACGTACCGGGTAACTGACATGCATATTACCCCGAGTAATATTTCAAGCAGAGTCATGTTTCGAGTTGATGGTGTCATGCGCCCTGCCCATGTCTTCCCCCATGCTCTACATAACCGTCTGGTCACAACTATCAAAGTTCGCGCCGGGATGGATATTTCAGAGCAGCGCAAACCCCAGGACGGTCGAATGTCATTCGAGTTTCTGGGGGAATTTTTTGATATCAGGCTTTCAACGGTGCGAACCAATTTTGGGGAAAATATGGTCATGCGCCTGCTGGCCTCCAGAGGAAGCTCTGTTTTAAATATCAAAGACCTCGGTTTTGAACCTGACAAAATTCGTTCCCTGGATCGTCTTTTCAGCGCTCCATACGGCATGGTTCTGGTTACGGGGCCCACCGGCAGCGGTAAATCAACGACCCTTTATGCGGCACTTCGTGAGCAGGACTCCATCAATAAAAATATTCTTACCATAGAAGACCCGATTGAATACCAGCTACTCATGATTCGTCAAACCCAGGTGAATGAAAAAGGGGGTTACACATTCTCTTCAGCAATCAGATCTTTTCTCCGCCAGGATCCTGATGTTATGCTGATTGGTGAAATCCGGGATGAAGAAACAGCGCTGCTTGGTGTCCGGGCAGCATTAACAGGCCACCTGGTACTTTCCACCCTTCATACCAACACTGCAATCGGTGCCTTAGCCCGTTTAAAAGATCTTGGAATATCCACATACCTGCTCTCAACGGCTCTGGCTGGCGTACTGGCTCAACGTCTGATTCGAAAACTTTGCCTTCATTGCAAAGTACAAACTGAACATTCTCCTGAAGAGCTACAACCATATGACCTTCCTGATACCGGGGAATATTATAAGGCAGTTGGCTGCAGTCGATGCCATGATACCGGATATAACGGCCGGGAATGTATCTCTGAACTTCTGTCCTTTTCAGAAGCCATCCTTCGCCTGATCGCAAAAGATGCACCCCTTGGTGATATCCTTGATCAGGCAAGAGAAGAAGGATTTACTGATCTGCAACACTCAGGAAGAGGCAAAGTTTTGGAAGGAATTACCAGCCTTACAGAATTAAAAAGGGTTCTTGGATAATGCCACGCTACTCATACACTGCAATGGATGCAAGCGGTCAACAGCACGAAGCTGAAGGTGACTTTGCATCGCTTCCTGAAATGTTTACCGCCTTGGAAAACAAAGGCCTGAGCCTTATTAAATACCGGAGGAAACTCTTTTCCGGAAAATCCACCCTTATGAGCGGTTCCATATCACGGATAGAACTCGCAGAGTTCTTTCGTAATCTTGCTCTCCTGCTTCGGGGCGGTGTGCCCCTTCGTGATGGACTGGAAGATCTTATAGAAGGTGGTAAAAATTCCACACTGTCACAGGTGTTTAAACGGGTACAAAGCAGGCTGGAAGAAGGAATACTCTTCTCGGAGGGCCTGGAACAGGAAGCCAAATATATACCGCGCATTATCCTGCCTCTGGTGGCAATTGGAGAAGAAACAGGACAGCTGGATCAAACCTTGAAAGATGCAGCAATCCATCTTGAAAAAATACAGGAGATAATTTCATCCACCCGCCGCGCTCTAATCTATCCATCCTTTATTCTTATTGCCATGTTTGGGGCATTTATTTTCTGGATGGTGTATGTCTTGCCTCAGCTTCTCGAACTGTTTGCCGCCATGGGCATGACAGAACTCCCCCTTGCAACGCGTATACTAATAGCCTCTGTGGATTATTTTGACACTTTCTGGCCAGTGATTCCCCTGTTTTTCGGATCTTTTTTATTTTTCTATCTTCTTTCACGCAAAAATGAACTCCTTCGCTACATTTGGGATAGCGGTCTTAACTATATCCCCATACTTGGTAATATCCTGCGCTCTTCCCAGCTGGCCTTCTTTTTTGAATACACGTCCCTCCTTACCGGCGGTGGAATTCACATTGTCCGCAGTCTCGAACTGATGCAAGAGTACGTGGGCAATCGCGTTCTGAAAAGAAGTATCAGGCTGATCACTGTAGACATCGTTGCCGGAGAACCCATGTCCACAGCCATTGCTCAACTGAAGTTTTTTGAACCCTTTGTTCTACGCATGGTGCGAGTTGGTGAGCAGACCGGAAATATGCCAGAACAGTTTAAAGTATTGGCGGAATACTACACGGGAAAGGTAAATAAGATGGTGGAGGTCATGTCCAAAACCTTGGAGCCTTTTATTATTGGAGTTGCAGGACTTGTATTTATGGTCATCGCCATGGGACTTTTAGGACCGGTATACAATCTTGTCTCTACCATACAATAAGCAAACACTATTATGACACAGTCAAAGAACGAATCGAACTATCTGCAATGCTATGGACTCAGCAGTGCGCCGTTCAGACTTTCTCCTGATCCTGGATTCTTTTTTCCATCAAACACGCATATTGCGGCAAGGGAAGTTCTGAAATACGCCATTAAAAATAATGAAGGATTCATGGTACTTTCAGGCCGAGCCGGTACCGGTAAAACCCTGCTTCTCAGGCTTTTGCTGAAAGAAATGGAGGAGGACAGGCACTCTGTTCTAATTATTAATCCGGTATTGACTCCCGCCACTCTCCTCCATCGGATTCTTCTTGAACTTGGCTTTAACCTTGATGCTGCTACGGGTGAAGCCGGTCTTATGACAGCGTTTCAAAAAATTCTTCTCCGTCTCGCTGCCAACAACAAGGACCTCCTCATTATCATTGATGAGGCTCAAAATATGCCCCTGCCAACCCTGGAATATCTGCGCATGCTTTCAAATATTGAAACCAACCGTAAAAAGCTGCTGCAAATCCTCCTGACCGGTCAACCTGAGCTTGATGTCCTCCTTGAAGATGAAAAACTGGCGCAACTCAGCCAACGGACAGTGGTTCATGAAAAACTTCAACCACTTTCAGCAAAAGAAACTATTGAATATGTAAACTACAGGTTAGCGAAAGCCGGCCGGGGTGATATCGGACTTACCTGGTTCGCCAAAAGGACTCTTTATCG
>DQVD01000325.1 GCA_015661935.1 Desulfocapsa sulfexigens
GGTTCAGATCCAAACTTCCAGTAGAAGAAAAATAGTATGGCATGCCTTCTAGCGGCGGATATTGGCGGGACAAAGAGTGATCTGGCAATTTTTGACCTTTCACAGACAGCAGATAGTCCCCCTGTTCGCCGCAAGCGTTACCGCAACAGAGAATTTCAGAATTTTGATGCAATTCTTATAGATTTCCTGGGCAACTCTGAAACACCGGAATTTGGGTGTTTCAGTGTTGCTGCGGTGATTCATCAGGGAACTGCTGCACTCACTAATCGAGACTGGATCGTTAGTGAAAAAGAGCTGAAACATTCTTTCGGATTTAAAGAAATCACCCTTATCAACGATCTTACAGCTATCTGCAGTGCTCTTCCATTTCTTCCTGAAAGTGAGTTATTAATGATTCAACCGGGAGTGATGCGGGAAAAAGGTGTTCGGGCAGTGATTGCACCCGGAACCGGACTTGGCGAAGGCTTTCTTATTGAACAGGAGTCCTGCTTCTTTCCTCAAGGATCGGAGGGCGGACATTGTGATTTTGCACCACTCAATGATGAACAGGCAGAACTGCTCAACTATATGCAAAAAAAACATACTGCTGTCAGTTATGAACTCCTCTGTTCAGGAGTCGGTATTCCCAATATATTTGATTATCTGGAATCAACCGGGATTGATCGAGACCAGAAATATTTTGACAAAATAGCAGTGGCCGATGACCGAACCCCGCCAATTATAGAAGGGGCAGTAGCAAAGACACCCTGCACTTTGTGCCAAAAGACCTTATCTCTTTTTCTTGAAATCCTTGGTGCGGAATCGGGTAATCTGGCCCTAAAACTTTATCCCACCGGTGGTTTATTTATTGGTGGTGGTATCCTGCCTCGTATTGCAGAGCAAATTTCCTTTGATTCATTTCTTGAAAATTTTAGACAAAAAGAAAAAATGGATCGACTCATGAAGTCATTTCCCATCTATCTTATATTGAAAAAGGATGCTGCACTTTTAGGCACTGCAAGTTATGGTCGTCTCCTTTTTTATAGTGGGAAATAGCCAAATAGTAAGATATAGAGTATCATTTCAGAATACGATTAAACTGATCCTGCATCCCGGATTACCAATATAATAGCAACATTTTCGCCGGAAACTCTGTGGCAGATATTCCACATAAAAACAACTTTGATCTTCTTCGTCTGGTACTGGCATTCAGTGTCTGCCTGGCTCACCTTAGTGAAGTAAGTGGGGTTCCTGAATTTCGTCCACTGAAACAGTTTTTCTATTCCGGGGTGGCTGTTGACTGTTTCTTTGTTGTCAGCGGTTTTCTTATTTTCAGAAGCTACAACCGATCATCAAACCTTCTATCCTATTGTAACAAACGAGTGCGGCGTATTTATCCTGCCTATTTAACGGTGGTTCTGCTTGCGGCCTTTCTCATTCCTTTTCTGACTGCGGCAACAGATCTTCTCTTTTCCGGACTCTGGTTCCGCTATCTCGTGTCTAATCTGGTTTTTCTCAATTTCCTGCAACCTGATCTTCCGGGAATTTTTACAGCCAACTCTCTCCAGGTTATAAATGCTCCACTCTGGACAATTAAAATCGAGATAATGTTTTATTGCTCGGTACCACTTATCTTTCTTCTTTTGAAAAACAGAAAGAAATGGATCGTTCTCAGTATCCTATATATTGCATCCGTTGGCTATGCTATGGTTCTTCTCCATCTTCATCGCACAAGCGGACTTCCCATCTACCAGACGTTTGCCAAACAACTTCCCGGCCAACTTGTTTATTTTCTTGGTGGTGGTGGTATTTATCTCTATTTCTCCTTTTTTCAAAAACATTGTTTAAAGCTGCTGGTTCCATCTCTTCTTTTCCTGGTCAGTAAAGGTTACCTTCTGGTGCCTGCTCTCTATCCACTGGCCCTTGCAGTCACCGTCATCTTTTTTGCTGTCTATTTTCCCTATTCAGGAAACTTTGGGAAATATGGTGACATATCCTATGGTGTTTATATTTATCATTTCCCGATTATTCAAATATTCACTGCTTTTGACCTTTTCCGAGGGCACCCATGGCAAACATTTGCCTTTCTTATCCTGACAATTTTAGGTATGTCCACATTGTCATATCATTTTGTTGAACGCCCATTCCTCCGTAAAAGCTCCCATTACAGACAAGCTGCAGAGGAGCAGTCTTCTTGATGATACCAAATAACCCGCCAGAAGAAATAATCCGTCGTTTTTTTTCGGATTCTTCATCTATAAAAATATCCGCTCTTGGTGAGGGCAATATTAATGATACCTTTCTTGTTCGTACTGCAGAAAGAGTCATAGTCCTGCAACGAATCAATGACACTGTCTTTCCTGACCCAAACATTCTTATTAAAAACCTGCATAACCTGACTCAGCATCTGGCCTCATGTCCGGATACAACAGAGCAGCACTGGGAAGATGTTGTACTTATTTCTGCACTGGATGGATCACCTTCTGTACGTGACAATGAAGGATCCGTATGGCGAGCTCTGTCCTACATTAAAGACACTATTTGTTTTCCTCATGCAGAAACAGAGCTTCAGGCAGCACAAACGGGATGGGCACTTGGTCATTTCCATAAAAGACTCTTTGGGCTTACTATTGAAAAACTGCAGATTCCTCTTCCCGGGTTTCATAATCTCAGCGAGTATCTTAAGCAATACGAACACATTAACTCAAAACACATTGATAACACTTCTTCTGATGTAATGTTTTGCCTACAAGCCATTAAAGATCACCGGAAAAGCGCACTGATTCTCGAAAAGACCTGTTCCAGAAAAAAAAATATCCCAGGAATTATCCATGGGGACCCCAAAATTGCAAATGTCCTCTTTGATAAAAAAAATGGTCTTGCTGTAAGCCTGATTGATCTGGATACCGTCGGCCCGGGACTTCTGCAGCACGATATTGGTGATTGCCTTCGATCTGTCTGCAACAGAGGTGGAGAAGAGAGGAGAACTAATGATGTTACGTTTGATCTGGATTTTTGCGAAATAACTCTTACGGGATATTTCAAGGCAGCAGGAGCATTCCTTAGCCATTGGGACAGAGATTTAATATATGATGGTACAAAAGCCATCACCTATGAACTGGGCCTGCGTTTCTTCATGGATTATTTACAGGGAGGTATCTACTTTAAGTGCAGCAAACCGAAAGATATCCTAGAAAAAGCCCTGATACAATTTAAGTTACTTCAGAATATTGTTACAAAGGAAAAAGCCATTCGTAGCTTATCCCTTGCTTCCTCGCTTCCGTATTCGGACAAAGCCAGTGCACAGAAGGGACTATTATCATAAAATTATAAGTTAATATTACAATTACCTCAGGATTCATTTCAGCAAATGATGTACATATGGATATAAATACAATGACAAAATCACCATTCACCCTGCTCAGTAAATCAACAGACTGCGCTGCCCGCAGGGGAGAACTAAAGACACTCCACGGCACCATTCAAACCCCGATTTTCATGCCAGTCGGTACCCAGGCCACAGTAAAATCAGTGACACCTGAAAACTTAAAAGAGATGGGTGCCCAGATTATTCTCGGCAATACCTACCATCTATTCATCCGTCCCGGACAAGAGCTGATAAAATGCTTTGGGGGGCTCCATAAGTTCATGAACTGGGATCGCCCCATCCTCACTGATTCCGGCGGGTTTCAGATATTCAGTCTCAAAGATCTCGCTAAAATCACCGAAGAAGGCGCAGCTTTTCGCTCCCACCTTGATGGAGCGAAACTCTTTTTAAGTCCTGAAGATGCGGTGCATGTCCAGGAAACGCTTGGTTCAGATATCATGATGTGCCTTGATACCTGTATCCCCTACCCTGCAACGCGTGAGGAGACTATTAAATCAACGGATCTTACCAGTCGCTGGGCCAGGCGTTGTCGTGATGCCCAGAGTGATACAGGTCAACTCCTCTTTGGTATTGTTCAGGGCGGGATGCACCATGACTTGAGGAAAGCACATGCAGAAGCATTGATTGATATCGGATTTGACGGCTATGCCATCGGAGGCTTAAGTGTTGGTGAAGACAAAGCCATGATGCAGGATATGACTGAAGCCACTATCCCGCATATGCCCGAGGATTATTCACGCTATCTCATGGGAGTGGGAACACCGGAAGATCTGGTGGAAGGGGTGTATCGTGGTGTTGATATGTTTGACTGCGTGATGCCAACCCGGAATGCGAGAAACGGAACAATGTTCACCTCAACGGGAAAAGTGGTGATCAAAAATGCCAGATATCGTGATGACAAGCGGCCCCTTGATCCCAATTGTGACTGTTATACCTGTCGTAACTATTCACGGGCCTATCTGCGTCATCTTTTTCAGTGCCGGGAAATTCTCAGCTATCATCTCAATACTATTCACAACATTCATTATTACCTGCATCTAATGGCTGGCATGCGTGAAGCCATCGAAAAAGACTGCTTTTCGACATTTCGTAACGATTTTTATGGCAAGCTCGCTGGAGAGTGATTACAAATGTAAGATTCATAAAACAATTTAAGAATAATACGATACAGCTTAACGATCTTAAAAACACTTACAGTTCATGATGGTTAAGTAACAAATCATCATTAGCGGAGGAATTATCATGACAGGAATAGCATACGCAGCAGGCGGAGGAGCAACAGGCGCAGCAGGAGGTTTTGCTTCTTTTATCCCACTTATTCTCATTTTTGGTGTCTTTTATTTTATGCTTATCAGGCCACAGCAGAAACAGGCCAAATTGCAGCAGCAGTTCCTGGATGACCTGAAAAACGGCAACAAAGTTGTTACCAAAGGTGGAATCCACGGAACCATCACCGGCCTGACTGATAGTGTTGTTACACTGGAAATTGCAGACAAGGTACGAATCAAAGTTTCCCGCTCGGCCATTGGCGGCCCACTCACAAAAGAGGGTGCCCCTGCTCCTGTTAAATCTGCTGGCGGTTGAGGAATCGGCGGTTGCTGATTTTCTACAGTTTGTAGAACAGAGTATAAAAAGGCAGGATCTCTTCTTGAGATTCTGCTTTTTTTTGTGTGTAGTTGGGCTCAATAGCACCTGACAGACTACAGACCTCATTTGTGCCTTACTCCTGAACTCCTGTCATAAAAAAACAAGAAAATCAGGCAGCAAAATACGCTAAATATTCTGCACTTATCCGCTAAATATAATGTTAGCAGCCTACGGCTGAAATAACTAAAATTGGTTTTCATCTGGCATCCACTTCCGAGAATGATTCACACAGAAACTGTGTTTTTCCGATACATTGAAATATGGCAGGAAAGAAAACAAAAAAGGGCTGTCCCA
>DQVD01000334.1 GCA_015661935.1 Desulfocapsa sulfexigens
ATTTCATCCTCAACGTAACTCTGTTACGCCTACGGTTGAATAATCAAAGATCCTTTCCCTAACCCTGTTCAAGAAGAAAGGCAGTTCACTGGATAAGTGCCTTACACCTCTTAATTACGAAGTTATTTTTGACTAAATTCCGAGAATAATTATTACTCATATTAAAGTATGCATTCTTTGTAGAAGAAACAAGATGAAAGACAAGTTCACAGGCTTTTTTTTGGTTTAAAAATCACATCTGAAGGGCTATACTGCCACCATGAAAACTTCAAATGCATCCAAACGAACCAAATTTATCTTTGTAACAGGCGGAGTACTTTCCTCTCTTGGAAAAGGCTTGGCTGCTGCTGCAATCGGCGCTCTTCTTGAAAGCAGAGGGCTCACCGTCACCTTCCAGAAACTCGATCCTTATATCAATGTCGATCCGGGAACCATGAACCCTTTTCAACATGGAGAGGTGTATGTGACAGATGACGGGGCGGAAACCGATCTGGACATGGGACATTACGAGCGTTACACCAACGCAGTAATGTCTCAGAAAAACAATTATACGTCCGGCAGGATTTACTACTCGGTCATTACCAAAGAACGACGTGGTGAGTATCTTGGCGGCACAGTACAGGTTATCCCGCATATCACCGATGAAATTAAAGCTGCAGTCCTCCAACTTGATGGAAGTGTAGATATTGCCATCATTGAGATCGGCGGTACCGTTGGTGATATTGAAGGACTCCCCTTTATTGAAGCCATTCGCCAGTTACGTGGAGATCTTGGTCGGGAAAACTCTCTCTATATTCACCTGACGCTTGTTCCCTATATCAAAGCTGCAGGGGAAATTAAAACCAAACCCACCCAGCATTCAGTTCGAGGGTTACGAGCCGATGGTATTCACCCGGATATTCTGGTCTGCCGCACCGAAGTTCCTCTGGACGATAAAATTAAATCTAAAATTGGGCTTTTTTGTGATGTTTCTGCAGATGCGGTTATCACTGCCATTGATGTGGACACCATATACGATGTCCCACTGCGCTTGCATGAGGAAGGAATTGACACAAAGATCCTTGAACTCTTAAATATCTGGACCGGCAAACCCTATATCAAGCCATGGGAAGATCTGGTTTATAAGCTTAAACACCCGAAAAATACCATCCGGATAGCAATCACCGGTAAATATGTTGATCTTACCGAATCCTACAAGAGTCTCCATGAAGCCCTTGTCCATGGTGGAATAGCCAATGACGTAAAAGTCGAGTTGCATTACGTCAGCGCCGAGGACCTTGAAGACAAGAATAAGGATATAAATGAATTACTTGATGGTTGCCACGGCATTCTGATTCCCGGTGGCTTTGGTGAGCGTGGCGTGGAAGGAAAAATCGCGGCCATCAATTATGCCAGGGAAAATAAAATTCCATTCTTTGGAATTTGCCTTGGAATGCAGCTGGCTGTTGTAGAATACGCCCGAAACGTACTTGGACTTAAGGATGCCCACTCCACAGAACTCAACCCTAAAACACCGGATCCTGTCATCTATTTAATTAAAGAATGGTTTGATTACAGGACGAAAGAGATGCAGGTTCGCGATGAAACATCGGATATGGGCGGAACTTTGCGCCTTGGCGCATATCCATGTGTCCTTCATGATGATACTTTTGCCAAAGCGGCCTACGGGGAAGACGAAATCTCCGAGCGTCACCGTCACCGCTACGAATTTAACAACGACTACCGCACTCAACTGGAAGAAAAAGGACTGGTTATTTCAGGAGCCTCACCGGACAACAACCTGGTGGAGATTGTTGAAATTGCAGACCATCCGTGGTTTCTTGGCTGCCAGTTCCATCCGGAGTTCAAGTCCAAACCGATGAAACCACATCCTCTTTTCACCTCCTTCATTGAAGCAGCAATCAAACACAAAGGCTAAATAATGTCTGTTTCTCCTATACAAATTGCAACTCCCGGTGGCAAAGCAATCATCGTTGGGGCCGACCAGCCACTCCTTCTTATTGCCGGGCCCTGTGCTCTTGAATCTTACGAACTGGCCCGCAGAGTTGCCGGAACAATGCAGGAGATCTGTGGAAGGCTTGGTATTTCCTACGTTTTCAAAGCATCCTTTGACAAAGCAAACCGGACCTCTCTTGAATCTTATCGAGGCCCGGGACTTGAAGAAGGCCTCTCCATTCTCTCCCGTATCAGAACAGAAATGCAGGTTCCGGTAATATCAGATATCCATGATGTCAGCCAGGTGGCCCCTGCAGCTGAAGTTCTGGACATTCTGCAAATCCCGGCATTCCTCTGCAGACAAACCGATCTTCTGGTGGCAGCAGCACAGAGCGGTAAGCCCGTCAATCTTAAAAAAGGGCAATTTGTTTCTCCGTGGGATATGGAAAACGGCGTAAACAAACTTCGTGGTGCTGGTGGAAAGAAAATCATGCTGGTGGAACGAGGGGCCAGCTTTGGCTACAATAATCTGGTTGTGGATATGCGATCCCTTCCTGTTATGCGCAGCTTTGACTGCCCTGTAATCTTTGATGCCACCCATTCTGTGCAACTTCCCGGGGGATCCGGCGGATCATCCGGCGGGCAGCGTGAATTTATCGCACCTCTCTCCCGGGCAGCGGTTGCTGCCGGTATTGATGGATTGTTTATGGAAGTGCACCCTGACCCTGATAAAGCACTTTGTGATGGTCCCAACTCCATGCCACTCGATGCAATTGAACAACTTCTGGTTCAACTGATTCGCATTCAGGAAGCAGTATCTGCCTGACATCATCAAAAAGCCACCTGTTATGGATAACGACTCCTGCACCCCATCCGGCCCTGGTGCCTATCCTTCCGATTGTGAAGTACGTGAAGGCTACCGTCAAATAGTACGAGAAAAAACTATGCAGAATAATCGCAGCCGGGCCTGGCAGACAACACTTGCCAAAGCAGAAAATATAAAACTTCTTTTACTCGATGTGGACGGTGTTCTCACCGATGGTAATCTTATCTATTCCCATGAGGGAAAAGAATCAAAATCCTTTAACACCCAGGATGGTTTTGGTCTGCGGTTACTCCAGGATGCCGGAGTAAAAGTCGGAATTATCACAGCCAGAAGCTCTGAAGCACTGGAACGTCGGAGTCAAGATCTGAAAATCAGCTATCTGTATCAAGGTTCTTCCAATAAACTTGATGCCTACAAGGAAATTGTTAAAAGCAGTGGCCTAAAACCCTTTGAAATTGCCTATATGGGTGATGACTGGCTGGATATGGTACTCCTGAAACGGGTGGGTCTTGCCGTGGCCCCTGCCAACGCAGTAGTCGAGGTAAGGGAAATGGTACACTACACCACGGAACAATCGGGCGGACATGGTGCGGTACGCGAGCTCTGTGACCTGATCCTTGAAGCAATGGGAAAACACAAAGAACTTTATCAGTACTATATAAACAAATGATCACCCGCAGAAATCTGACCTGGGTCATTCCTCTTCTGCTGCTCCTCACCTTCCCCTTGTGGCGTCCCCCTGTTGCCTCATTTCTTACCCCCCGTGGGGGTTACGATGCATCCTTTGCCAATCGAAAGCTGGATGAACATAATTTTAATATGGAGCAGGTTCACATCACCCAGAGCGAAAATGGAAAAACAACTCTGGAAGTACAGGCCCAGCGAGCCTCCACCGGAAAAACTCAAGATGAATTTAACATGGAAGAAGTTCATGCGGTGATCACCTCAGTCTCAGGTGAACAAACCATTGTCACCGCACACAAAGGAGTTCTCGACAAGAAAAGCACCATTCTTACCCTGATCGATGAAGTGGTGGTTATGAAACCCAAAGACAAGTTTGAACTCTATACAGACCTTCTTATTTACAACGACAAAACGTACATTGCCAACTCGCCAGGGGAAACACAAGTTATCGGTGAAC
>DQVD01000200.1 GCA_015661935.1 Desulfocapsa sulfexigens
ACAAAAAAAGCAGTTTGGGGCTCCACTGAGCTAAGGAACGGGGGACGAAATAACTTCCCCATTTATGCGCCCCCAAGTCCATTTACATCGCTGCACATCTCGGCTTCAGGCCATTTTGGCTCAATCTGAATCCTAAAAGCACCAGAGTACAGCCCTCTCCATACGAGACGGAACTCACTCAATGGTATTTTCAGCGTTATACACAGCACTTACCTTCTGCCGGTGAAATCGTTCTATTTGATTGAAGCTGGTATAATCGTGCCATGGTAAAACATCATGAACCCGAGCAATCTTCATGGTTAAACAATATCAATTACACGGACAACTATCATGCCAAATCAACCTGAATGGAAGCCTGAATATAGCGTCAATAACGAACTAATTGATTTTCAGCATCAGTATTTATTTAGTCTATGTAAAACACTTCATCAATTGCAGGGAAATAAGAGAAACAAGCTATCCATTGAGCAAGCCATTAGTGGCCTTCTTGATTACATAGAGCTCCACTTCAGTGAAGAGGAAAAGTTATACAAGCGCCATCCTGAGTTTGCTGCACATCAAAAGCTTCATCAAAACCTAATTCAGCAAACAGAACAATTTGTTGCAGATTACAAAGAAGAGAAGCTTGAACTCTCAGAATTATTGGATTTTGTTTATGATTGGATCATAGAGCATATAACCAAGATAGATTCCAGGTATTTTAAAGAGTTGGAGAATATGTGATTTGGTAAAACTTTAGGCACTAACACTTGAAACGTAAAAAAAAAGGCCTCGGAAAATCAATTCCAATGCCTTTTTGCAATTCTTCTCTTCACAAATAATTCATTTCGTAGAATAAAAAATCATTTGGGCTTTCCACAACACTTCTTATATTTCTTTCCAGAGCCACATGGACAAGGAGCATTGCGTCCAATTTTCTCCCCTTCCCGTTTTGTCGGTTGTGCAGCGGGTTCATCTTCTCCTGCAGCACCTTTATTAAGTACAGCCTGAGCACGTTCCTGTTCCAAACGTTCACGTCTCTCACCTTCAAGACGTTCCACATCATCTTCCTGTACAACTTTGACTCGCATAAGAGTCGCTACAGTCTGCTGCTTAACAGTTTCAATCATTCTGATGAATTGCTTGTAACCTTCTTTTTTGTATTCATCTAAAGGTTTTTTCTGTCCATATCCGCGCAGTCCTATACCCTGTTTCAAATGATCCATGGACAGAAGATGATCTTTCCAGTGCGTATCAACCATTTGCAGAAGTATAACGCTTTCGAGATGACGTTGAGTATCCACTCCGTTATAATCTTCCTGTGTTTTATAATGAGCCTGAACCATGGCAGTTATCTTTTTACGAAAACTATCTTGGTCCATTCCTGATTTATCTTCATCATTCCAATCTGGAGTGACCTGGAAAAGCTCAAGCATCTGTTCCTCAAAACCATCCCAATTCCAATCTTCAGATGCCAGACGAGAATCTGAGAACATAGAAACAACAGACTCAATCTGATCATCAACCATATCCTGAACAACATCCTTCAGGTCGTCACCTGACAGTGCTTCCCGGCGTTGACGATAAATCACCTCACGCTGTTTATTCATAACATCATCATACTCAAGAAGATGTTTTCGTATGTCAAAGTTATGCCCCTCAACCTTCTTCTGAGCATTTTCAATGGCCTTTGAAATAAGATTATGCTCAATGGGTTCATCCTCTTCCATACCTAGCTTATCCATAATCCCGGATATTCTTCCTGATCCAAAAATACGCAGCAGATCATCTTCCAGTGAGAGAAAAAAACGGGAAGATCCCGGATCCCCCTGACGTCCAGAACGTCCACGGAGCTGATTATCTATTCGTCTTGATTCGTGCCGGGAAGTTCCTAAAATATGGAGCCCGCCAACTTCTACTGATTCGGGACTGAGTTTAATGTCGGTACCACGACCAGCCATGTTGGTGGCAATGGTTACTTTGCCATACTGACCGGCATGAGCAATAATCTCTGCTTCACGATCATGCTGTTTGGCGTTAAGTACCTCATGCTCAACTTTTACTTTTTTGAGCATTCTGGATATCTTTTCGGATACATCAATGGAGATGGTACCCACGAGAACCGGCTGACCTTTCTCATGGAGTTCCTGAATCTCACGAACAACCGCCCTCTCTTTTGCGGCAACGTTTTTATAAATGACATCGGCAAAGTCTTTGCGCACCATTGGCATATTTGTGGGCATAATAACGACATCGAGATCATAAATATTTTTAAACTCTGCAGCCTCGGTATCGGCAGTACCAGTCATTCCGGAGAGTTTATCATACATTCTAAAATAGTTCTGGAATGTAATGGACGCAAGAGTCTGATTTTCTTTCTCAATTTTCACGTGTTCTTTTGCTTCCAGTGCCTGATGAAGACCATCACTATAACGACGCCCCTCCATGGTACGACCGGTAAATTCATCAACGATGACCACTTCATTATTCTTCACAATATAATCAACGTCGCGTTGAAAAAGAGCATGTGCTTTCAGGGCCTGATTTAAATGGTGCAGCTGTTCGATGGCATCTGGCTCATAGAGATTTTCAACGCCCAACAACTGCTCACCCAGTGCAATCCCGTCATCGGTGAGAGAGACCTGTTTAGCTTTTTCATCTACCTCATAATGTTCTCCTTCTTTAAAAGCAGACATAATCTTATCCATATTTCCATACATCTCAGTGGACATCTCAGCAGGGCCGGAAATAATTAAAGGAGTCCTTGCCTCATCTATAAGGATGGAATCGACCTCATCGACGATTGCGAAATTAAAACCACGCTGACAGAAATCAGCGAGTTCAAACTTCATATTGTCACGCAGATAATCAAAACCGAATTCGTTATTGGTTCCGTATGTAACATCAGCAGCATAGGCTTCACGTCTCTCAGCATCCTGCATATCATGGATTATTTTACCAACGGAGAGTCCCAGAAACTCATGAACTTTTCCCATCCAATCTGCATCACGGGCAGCAAGATAGTCATTGACAGTAACCAGATGAACACCTTTTCCAGTCAATGCATTCAAATAAACAGGCAAGGTGGAAGTAAGAGTTTTTCCCTCACCGGTCTTCATCTCAGCTATCTTTCCCTGGTGAAGAATCACTCCACCAATAAGCTGAACGTCGTAATGGCGTTCTCCAAGAACACGTTTAGCAGCCTCACGCATGGTTGCGAATGCTTCTGGAAGAAGTTCTTCAATATCTTCACCTTTAGCAATACGCTCACGGAACTCAACGGTTCTGGCGGCAAGTTGTGCATCATCAAGTGAACTTACCGTCTTTTCCAGTTCATTAATACGGTTCACCAAAGGCTTAATCTGCTTCAATGTCCTGTCGTTTTTACTTCCAAATATTTTTGTGAGCGCTTTTCCTATCATTTTAATAATTCACTTTTTGATTTTAGTATTATAATTAAGAGTGGAGAACTTCAGCTACGGTACACTGCAAAGCTTCTTCATCACAGTCTGGAAATTTAGGGCAATTCAAACAATCCCCCCAAATCTTGTGAGGTAATTTGTTTTTATCGATATCTGAAAATCCCTGTTTACGAAAAAAACCGGGCTGATATGTTAGAGTAAAGACTTTATCTAAACCAATATGGTCAGCTTCTTCAAGACACGCTTGAACCAATTGACTTCCAACTTTCTTTCCCTGCGCATCTTCAAGCACTGCAAGAGATCTGATTTCAGCAAGATCTTCCCAGGTAATGTGGAGGGCACAAACACCAAGAAGAGTATCCTTCTCGTCAATATAAACCTTAAAATCACGTAGTTGATC
>DQVD01000140.1 GCA_015661935.1 Desulfocapsa sulfexigens
GCTCTACAACTTTATTTTGCAGGTGATGCGAGGCGTTATCCGCGACACGAAGCTTGATTTGTGAGAGATAGTTCCGCTAATCGGGTAATGACGAAGTTTTTCCTCGTCCTTACCACACCACCCCACAAGCGGCTCCGTTTATACCGCAAAATAATGAGCTTGGGGGTGGTGAACAACCATGGCGGAAACACTTAACTCTGGAACCATCTCCATTGAAGAACTAAGCTTAACACCGATTTCTTCAGCCTGAAGGAGTTCAAACAGCGGTTGCTGCAGATCCAGTTCCGGGCATGCGGAGTAGCCAAAGCTGTAGCGTTGTCCAGATGCATCGATTTGTAGTTCCTGGCGCATCAGGTTATGGGTATATTCCGCCAGAGCTTCGGCTGTTTCTACTCCAAAACCATGCAGCAGCAGGTACTCATGATATTTATCTGCGCCGTAGAGTTCCTGGCAGATTGCAGCCATTTTTTCTCCAAGTGTTACCAGGAAAAAACCAATTAAATCATTTCCCTGTTTTTCAGTTCTGAAAAAATCAACAAGGCTCTGGTTTGGCTCCCGCCTTTGTCTAGGCAGGGGAAATGTAAATGTTTTTTCTTCGTGACGTACAATCAAACTTTCCTGTTCACGTTTGCAGGGAAACCAACCATAACGAATTGCAGGTTTTAGCAGGTTGTCCTGCAGAACCCGTTTCTGAATTGCATTAAATTCAGGGGTCACGGTTTTATCCAACAGCTCCTGATAGCCGGCATCATCAAGTTTGCCGCGTTTATAGCCCCAGCGGCCACGAAAGAGTATTTGCCGGTTCAAGAGTGGCAGAAACTCAGATGGGTCAACCTCAAGGGTTTTGGTACCAATAAATGGTGGCACAGGAATAGTATTAAGAACGTTCACCTCTGACTTCTTCAGAGTTCCGGTGCCTGATTGCTTTTTCTTGTTATCTTTCCATGAGCTTGATTCTAAAACACCTTTTTCAAAATCCTGAATCGCTTTTAAGCCGGAAAAAGCATCCCGGCAATAGACAACTGGAGCATCATATTGGGGGGCACAATCCTGGGCCACAAATTTCCGGGTAAGGGCAGCGCCTCCCAGAAGGATAGGTTTGCTTATTCCTGCCGCCTTATATTTAGCCATACTTTCCTGCATGATCATGGCGGATTTCACCAGCAGTCCGCTCAAACAGATAATATCAATATCCGGATTGTCTCTAACTGTCTCGATGATAGTTTCAGCACTTACCTTGATCCCGATATCAATGACCCTGTACCCATTATTGCTAAGGATTATATTTACAAGGTTCTTCCCGATATCATGCACATCTCCCTGGACAGTGGCCAAAAGCACACATGGGGCATCGGATCTGTCATCCTTATCCATAAAAGGTTCCAGGATATCAACAGATTTACGCATAACCTCGGCAGATTGAAGCACAAATGGGAGCAGCATCTCTCCTGATCCAAAGAGGACACCTACCTCACGCATCGCTGTAACCAGATGGTCGTTAACAATCTCAAGTGCTGAATAGCGATCAAGGAGCATACGAAGAATATCGGGAAGATCTTGCTGATTACCGTGCATGATACGTTCTCGTATCATTTCTTCTGGTGTTGCTTCTTCATTTTCAGCAGAATCATCTACAATGTCATGATCTTCAAAATATTTGATATAGCTCATTAAGGGCTGATCATTATTTTCAGTGCGATCATAAAGAAGATCAAGTGCCAAAGAGACAGATTCTTTGTCTATGGTATCAAGATTAATACAGTTTGTCGGATCAATAATTACAGCATCAAGACCTGCTTCGACTGCTTCATGAAGAAAAACAGCATTTAAGACTTTTCTTGCTGGAACAGGAAGCCCAAAAGAGATATTTGAAAGGCCAAGAATAGTATGGCATCCGGGTAATTCTGCTTTAATGCGTTTAATAGCATTGAGGGTTTGTATGGCTGCATCACGAAGTTTTTCATCACCTGATCCAACGGTGAATGTAAGGGGGTCGAAGAAGAGAGAATCCGCAGCAATTCCATGTTCTTCTGTGACAAGCTGATAGATACGTTTAGCGATATCAAACTTGGTGTCACAATCCATGGCCATACCGGATTCATCGATGGTAAGTGCTGTAACACAAGCGCCATATTTTTTGACATGAGAACAGATAATATCGAGGTTATCACCACCATCCTCAAGATTAATGGAATTTACTATTGCACGGCCAGGGTAGGCCGCGAGAGCTTTTCCAATAACAGCAGGAGAGGTGGAGTCTATCATAAGCGGTGCTTTTAACGTCCGTCCATACATCTGTACCAGTTTTACGAGATCATGTTCCTCATCTCGTCCTGCCCAGGCAGCACTGAGATCAACAACATGGGCGCCGAGACGTTCCTGGTCAATTCCTATCTGCAGGCAGCCCTCATAGTCATTTGCAATGAGCAGCTCTCTGAATTTTTTTGATCCGGTGGGATTGGAACGTTCGCCAATAATAAGAGGTGCGGGTTGCTGTACAATGTCAACTGCCTGGTAAAGACTTGCTACCTGATTGAGTATTGTATTGCTTATAATATGACTCATGTCAGCACCTCTTTACGATCTGCAGGAGATGCATCTTGCAAAGCTGCCACTAAAGCCTTGATGTGTTCGGGGGAGGTTCCGCAACAGCCGCCAACAATGGATACACCTTTATTGGTCACAAAATCATACATATGTTTTCCATATTGCGTTGGAGTGAGAGGATAATGTGTTTTTCCATTCACCACCTCAGGCATACCCTGATTAGGGATACAAGAGATACGTTTCTTCCAGTTTTTACTGAGATAATCAATGTGCGGTTCCATATCCGTGGGGCCTGTTGCACAGTTGAGTCCCAATGAAAAAACCGGAAAAGGTGCAATGGTTGCACAAACTGCACTGATATCAGTACCAACAAGCATGGTTCCCTGTTGTTCAAAGGTTACAGAGGCAAGAACCGGAATATCTACACCTTCTTTCTCAAGCAGATCAAAACAGGCAATCAGAGAAGTTTTAATCTGTAGCAGATCCTGGCAGGTTTCAACAATTAATGCATCAACGCCACCATCAAGCAGGGTTCGCATCTGTTCTGTGACAGTTGCTGCAAGATCTTCAGGTGAAATATGGCCTAAAATAGGAAGCTTTGTGGTGGGGCCGATGGATCCGGCAATATAACGGGGAGATTCTTTTGTTGAAAACTCAGCAACAGCCTTTTTTGCATTGGCAACTGCCGCACGATTAAGCTCGGCAACTCTGTTTTCCAGACCATATTCAGAAAGCACCACTGATGAAGAGCCAAATGTATTGGTCTCAATTACCATTGCGCCAGCACTGAGAAATTTACGGTGGAGTTCGACTATGGAATCAGGATCTGAAATATTCAGATATTCATTGCAGCCGTCGAGTCCCCCCCAGGCAGCGGAATCGATGTTCATGGTTTGAAGGGTAGTTCCGCAGGCGCCATCAAATATTAAAAGGGGTTCGCTGGAGAATGTCATAGTTGTTAACTGTAATTGTAGAAGTAGAATGTGAAAGATATGACTGAAGATTCTCTGATATCTTATGTGACTGAGTATATATTTCTTATCTAAAGTAAATACCAATACTTTTTTTACAAGGGTTTGGGCTCTTTTTCAAAGAGAATAGTGTTGGACAGAAATATCTCAATCACCAGAGTTTGAAAAGAATTCAGAAGCTGCCAATTTCGTCTTGTAGGTACAATACATTTGGCATTTTCCCAAAGGATTTATTCTGAACGGTATATCGTTATGGAGAGGAAGATTTTTCTGTTTAAACGTACCATAGCAAGGACACCACAATGTGCCAGTTTTTTATTGGTAAGGGCAACTAAAGGAGGAAAATTAATGGGGAGTTATTTATTGTGTTCTTCCAGCAAAACCGTAACTTTGGCCCTGCAACGCCTGGAATTGCAAGATCCGCCACCAATATTGGTTCGTTTTGCAATTTCTTCATAGGTGTCGGCACCGTTTTCGATGGCCGCCAGGATAGTGTGGAGTTTTATTCCTTTGCAGATACATCCGGGTTTCAGGCGTGCAAGTATTTCTTCTTCGGTTAGCATGTGATTTATGTATTAAAATGATTGTAAATGGTTGCGGCTGTACTTCTCCCGATTCCGGGAACAGCCTGTAATTCTGTAAGGGATGCCTTACGGATACGTTTAACACTGCCAAGGTGTTTAAGGAGTTTTTCTTTACGATCCCTGCCAATTCCCGGGATCTGATCAAGGCCTGAAGCGATGGAGACTTTAGCTCGAAGTTTTCTGTGAAATGTAACCCCGAACCGATGTGACTCATCTCGAATCCGCATAAGATAAAGAAGAACAGGATTATGGCCTTTTAACAGGATGGGATTTTTACGACCAGGTTTGTAGAGTTTTTCTCCTTCCGATTGCTTTTCTTTTGCGATACCAACCCAATCAAGCTCATCACGAATACCGAGTTTATCTGCCACATGCATGGCCATACCAAGCTGACCGCGTCCGCCATCAACCACGAAAAGATCAGGGAGGTTGTTTTCATTGATTCCACGAATGAAGCGTCTCTCTAAGACCTCTTTCATCATCGCATAATCATCGGGACCATCAACTGTTTTTATCTTGTAATGCCTGAACATATTTTTTGCTGCCTCACCTCTTTTAAAACAGACAAGTGATCCCACTGCCTGTTTACCGCTGGTATTTGATATATCCAAACATTCTATGTGGTCAGGAATATGTTCAAGGTGAAGAAGCTTTTCCATGGAAGATGCGAGTCCCTGCCAGGAACGTTCTTTTTTCTCCTTTTCGTCAAAGACATGGGCGGCATTTGAATTTGCCATCTGGAGCAATTGTACTTTATCGCCACGTTGAGGAACATTCAAACTGACTTTAGTGCCAAGAAGTTCTGTGAAATGTTCTTCGAGAATAGTCAAATCTTCAACTGGAAAGGGGAGTAGTATCTCTTTGGCTGGAATGGTTTCTGAGTCGTAATATTGACTAAGGGCTTGTGAAAGTATGGTGGTGTCGTTTTCCACCGGATCATTGATAAAGAAATTGCGACTGCCGGTGATTAAACCTTCTCTTACGAAGATAAGCGCGATAGCGACTGATGTACCTTGTCTTCCATAGCCATACACATCCTGATTTTTAAAGTGCGATGAAGCAATAATTTGTTTTTCAAGCGTCTTTGAGAGTGCAGCTATCTGGTCACGCAGTTCAGCTGCTCTTTCAAAGAGAAGAGCTTGTGAGGCTCTTTCCATTTCCTGTTTAAGATCCTGAACCAGAGTTCTGTTCTTTCCTTCAAGTACCATGATGACTTTTTGAACCTGATCCATATACAGTATGGGATCGGCAAGGTCAACACAGGGGCCAAGGCATTTTCCCATCTGTAAATTAAGACAGGGCCTCTTGCGGGGACGAACCTTGTTTCCCTTACATTTTCGCAAAGGAAACATATTGGAAAGAAGACGTAAAGTTGCCCACATCGAAGAACTTGAGGAGTAAGGGCCAAAGTACCTGGCCCCATCCTTGGTGCGTCTACGGGTCATATGGACGCGTGGCCATGTGTCCTGGACAGTTACTTTGATAAGAGGATAGTTTTTATCATCACGAAGAAGAATATTATACTTTGGCTTATGCTTTTTTATGAGTGATGCTTCAAGGAGCAGAGCTTCTTTTTCGGTATTTGTGAGCAGGGTGTCAACCTTGCACACCTTTGTGAGCATAACCGTTGTTTTGTTATGATCAGTTCCTGAAAAACGGGAGTAGGAGGTGAGTCTATTTTTGAGGTTTTTTGCTTTTCCGACATACAGAACACGTAACTGTTTATCGAGCATCATATAGACACCGGGAGTCTTTGGTACTGTCTTCAGGAAGTCTGTGGGGAACATATTTGTATATGGATTATTTCATTTGATTGTAAAAAGCTTTTAAGTAACAACTACAATAATTATGATGTCTGATCTTTACAAGGAATGCCGAGGACAGTTTACAAAAAGGTGGTTTTTGAGTATATAGTTTTCACAATTAAATATTTTTCAGGTGCCGTGTCTCATGCGGTGAAAAGGGAATACGGTGAGAATCCGTAACGTTGGGCCAACGCTGTAAGCGGGGACAAAGGTCATATTCAAGCCACTGTCGAATTATTGATGGGAAGGCGTGACCGGAGAATGATCCGTAAAGTCAGAAGACCTGCCAGGAAAACAAGGATACCTGTCGTCCGTACAAGTCCGTAATGCATTGAAAGATGTGTTGCGGGCTTTTTTTTTGCCCAAACGGAAATGGCATAAAACATAGGAGAAGTATTGTGGAAACTCAAATTGTACTTGCCAGAAAGCAAATTATTACTAAAGAAATGACTCGAGTTGCTAAGCAGGAAGGGGTAGAGGCTTCCTGGATTTGTGAACGGGTTGCTGAGGGCCGGATTGTTATTCCTGCCAATCCGAATCGTAAACAGCAAAATGCAGTGGGCATAGGTTTTGGTCTACGAACGAAGGTGAATGCATCTATTGGAACATCATCAGATATAGCGGATTTTGACCTTGAAGTACGAAAAGCAAAAGTTGCTGAAGAGGAAAAAGCCGACACTCTTATGGAGCTTTCAACAGGTGGTAATCTTGATGAGGTACGACGTAGAATATTGGATTCCTGTTCACTTCCCGTCGGAAATGTGCCCTTGTACCAGGCATTTTCTGAGGCAGGCAGAAAGTATCTCAATCCCAATAAGCTGGACAGTGAATATCTGTTTGAGCTTATAGAGAGACAGCTTGAGGATGGTATATCATTTATGGCGATTCATTGTGGAATAAACAGATTTTCCATTGAGCGGCTGCGGAACCAGGGCTATCGTTACGGAGGACTTGTTTCAAAAGGAGGCACATTTATGGTTTCCTGGATGGAGTATAATAATTGCGAAAACCCGCTTTATGAACAGTTTGACAGGGTCTGTGCTTTGATGAAGAAATATGACGCTGTTTTATCACTTGGTAATGGAATCAGGGCAGGTGCTATTCATGACAGCCATGACAGGGCACAAATGGCAGAGATGGTTATTAATTGTGAACTTGCTGAACTCGGACGTGATATGGGTTGCCAGATGATGGTGGAAGGGCCAGGGCACGTTCCACTTGATGAAATTGACGGAAATATCATGCTTGAAAAAAGAATGAGTGGAGGTGCTCCCTACTATGTTCTTGGGCCACTGCCCGCAGATTCAGGCGCCGGGTATGACCACATAACATCTGCGATAGGGGCCGCTAATGCAGCAAGATACGGTGCAGATCTGATCTGTTACATTACTCCAGCTGAGCACTTGGCATTACCAAATGAAGATGATGTTAGAGAAGGTATCCGGGCAACA
>DQVD01000375.1 GCA_015661935.1 Desulfocapsa sulfexigens
AAGATGATCAGTCAAATCATGGAAGGTGAGAAAGAGTATCTTGCCACCCTGTGTCTTGGAATCGAAACATCCACCCAGGATCCTGAAGGTGAGGTTACAGTTACAAAACCCGTTGGTTCGTTGTCCGTTGCAGTGGTTGAGGCGTGTTTAGAAAAATTTCGGGGGGAACAACTACAGGTTCCTCCCATTTATTCTGCCTTGAAACATAAAGGAAAACCTCTCTATCACTATGCCAGAAAAGGAATAGCCATCGAGAAACCACCACGTAGTGTAATTATTCATACCCTTGAACGAACTGGTAATGGGATTGAATTAAACGATTCCTTTCCCTATCTCACAATCAGGGTTGTTTGCAGCAAAGGAACCTACATTCGAACACTGGCTCAAGATATTGGCAGGGTTTTAGGTTGTGGAGCATCCCTTACGGCCCTGCGGCGTGTGCGAAGTGGATGTTTTCATGTCCGCGATAGTGTGGATGGAAAGTGTTTATCGGATGCCGATGCGAAGGAAAGGCTTATGGATAAGGTCTTATCCTTAACTGATGTACGTAATCTGTTGCAATAATTCTGTGACGTGGTACATGGTATTAATAGAATAATGTTTAAAATGTCCCCGCCACCGGGACCAGGGTAGAATACTCTAACCCTGCCGAGCTGGATAAGTGCCTTGGCAGTGCGTAACTAACCGTTTTTTGCGTAACTTTCATGGTCTCTTTTTTTGTTTACAGCTTTTCAGGGGTAAGGAACTAATAATAATCGTTTTACATATACAGAAACAGGAGGTTTGTCTTGGCACAATCAGCAGTTAAAAAAAGTGAAATTATAGAGAAGTTTAAACTTCATACCAATGATACAGGTTCTTCCGAGGTGCAGATAGCACTCATCACTGATAGAATTCAGTACCTGACAGATCATTTCAAAACCCATAAAAAAGATCATCATTCTCGTCAGGGTTTGTTGAAACTTGTTGGTCAGAGAAGAAGTCTTCTCGATTATTTAAAGAAAAAAGATGTAAGTAAATACCGTGACCTTATTCAGGCGCTTGGTATTAGAAAATAACGTTTTCCTAAGAAGATGCATTTGGCATCTTCTTATATCCTGTAAATATGGCGCTTAACCTGGTGCCGGTTTGCCATTCGGGCATATAATTGGTGTAATACCGCAATTATATGCCTGTTTTTTTTGGTGGATCAACCACGCTGCAATAGGGCAGCTGGAGAATTGATTATGTTTAAAAGAGTTGAAGTTGAAGTTGGCGGCAAAACCATTTCCCTTGAAACCGGAAAAGTAGCCAAGCAGGCAGATGGATCAGTTATTATGCAGACTGGAGGTACGGTAGTACTCGTTACTGCTGTAGCAGCGAAAGAAAATAAACCTGAACTAGGTTTTTTGCCACTCACCATTGAGTATCAGGAACGAATGGCTGCTGTCGGGCGTATACCTGGCAATTATTTTCGTCGTGAAATCGGACGTCCCAGTGATCAGGAAGTTCTAACCTGCCGTATTATTGATCGTCCTCTTCGTCCCTTGTTTGCTGATGGGTATTTTTCAGAGACTCAAATTATTGCCACCGTTCTTTCAGCTGACCAGCAGAATGATCCTGATATCCTTGCGTTAAACGGTGCGTCCTGTGCGCTTAGCATCTCTGATATACCTTTTGAAGGACCTATCGCAGGTGGTCGTGTTGGTTATATTGATGGTGAGTATGTTTTAAATCCAACCAAGGATGAGCTTAAGAACTCCCGGATGGATTTGATTGTCGCCTGTACCGGCAAAGCTGTGACCATGGTTGAAGGCAAGGTTGATACCATGAGTGAAGAAGAAGTGCTCAATGCAATCTTTTATGTTTTTGATAATGTCCAACCTCTCATTGATATGCAGATTGATTTGCAAGGCTCCAATGGAAAAGCAAAACGTCTTGTTGAACCCATTCCTGTGAACGAAGAATTGCTTGCTAAGGTTCAGGAAATTGCAGCTGAAGGAATGGCTGCAGTTGTCAGCACCGCTGATAAATTGGAACGTGGTCGTGCATATGATGAGTTGAAAAAGGATGTTCTCGCAGGGCTTGACCCGGAAGGTGAGAATTCCAAAGAGATTGGCAACC
This sequence comes from Desulfocapsa sulfexigens, assembly GCA_015661935.1. GTDB lineage: Bacteria > Desulfobacterota > Desulfobulbia > Desulfobulbales > Desulfocapsaceae > Desulfocapsa > Desulfocapsa sulfexigens_A. Next base: position 2,104 of record DQVD01000375.1, read on the forward strand.
TGCTTTCAGGGTACAAAAAGAAAAGCATACGTTCCCAAATTGTTGATGAAGCAATTCGTCTTGATGGTCGTTCCTTTGATCAGGTTCGTCCCATCAGCTGTGAACTAACGTATCTTCCTCAGACCCACGGATCAGCTCTATTTACCCGTGGTGAAACTCAGTCCATTGTAACTGCTACACTCGGAAGTCAGCGTGATTCACAACGTGTTGAGACACTACAGGGTGAAGATAATCGTCGTTTCATGGTGCATTATAACTTTCCTCCATTCTGTGTTGGTGAGGCGCGTTTCCTTCGTGGGCCTTCTCGTCGTGACATTGGCCATGGAACCCTTGCACTTCGCGGTCTTTCAGCAGTGCTTCCGGATGAAGAGGATTTTCCATATTCTATTCGCGTGGTTTCTGATATCATGGAATCAAACGGATCTTCCTCCATGGCAACAGTCTGTGGTGGCAGTATGGCTATGATGGATGCCGGTGTACCTCTTAAGGCTCCTGTATCCGGTATTGCCATGGGACTTATCAAGGAAGACGATAAGGTTGTTATCCTTTCTGATATCCTTGGTGATGAGGATCATGTTGGTGATATGGACTTCAAAATTGTAGGAACTGAGGCTGGCATTACTGCGCTCCAGATGGATATTAAGATTGATGGTGTTGATCGTGATATTATGGGACGTGCTCTTGAACAGGCCAAAGAAGGTCGTATTCATATCCTTGGCGAGATGGCTAAAGGCATAGAAACTTCAAGAACTGAAGTTGCTGAGCATGCTCCAAAATATTTCAGCCATAGGATCAATACCGATAAGATTCGTGACATTATCGGGCCTGGTGGAAAGATCATTAAAGAGATGTCTGCTTTCTATGATGCAACCATCGAAGTCGATGATTCCGGGCTTGTGAAAATGTTTACCAAAGATGGAAGTAATGCTGATGCTCTTTTGAAGAAAATTCAGGAGATGACTGCCACTGCCGAGGTTGGTAAAGTTTACAAAGGTATTGTTAAAACTATTAAAGATTTTGGCGCATTTGTTGAAATTCTGCCTGGCACCGATGGTCTGGTTCATATCTCAGAGCTTGCCAATGAGCGTGTTGGAAAGGTGAGTGATGTGGTCAAAGAAGGACAAGAGCTTGAAGTGAAAGTACTTGAAGTTGATTCCCGTGGCCGTATTCGTCTGAGCCGTAAAGCACTGTTGTAATACTTTTCCTATAATTGTAGGAAGTAGAAAGGGTTGTCTTATGTTGGGACAGCCCTTTTTCGTTTTCTTTCCTGCCATATTTCATATGTATCGGGAAAACAAAGTTTCTGTGTGAATCATGCTCGGAAGTGGATTCCAGACGAAAACCCACTTAGGTTATTTCAGCCGCAGACTGCTAACTATTCTGGTTTCTGTCTTCTGAATGTGTCCGCGGGGCATCATGCCCTAAAGAACAACAGAGATTGATTTTTGCCTTTTTGGCTCACTATTGGCATCGGCTATAAGTCGTTTTTATGGCTACTGGATAAAGTTTTCTGTAAGGTAGATTGATGGAAAAAAAGAACGTAAAAATTAGCTGGCTGCATCCTGATAAGAGTCACGATCTTTCCCTGCCAATATATCAGTCTGAGCTGGCAGCAGGTATGGATGTGGAGTCGGCAATCGAAAAATCTTATATTCTGGATCCTGGTGAAATTCATCTCTTTGCCACGGGGTTACAAATAGCGATTCCAAACGGATATGAAATTCAGGTAAGACCAAGAAGTGGTCTTGCGGTGAAGCATGGTGTCACAGTGATTAATAGTCCTGGAACCATAGATGCGGATTATCGGGGAGAGGTTCAAGTGGCACTCATAAATCTCAGTCAAACAGCATTTACTGTGAATCGAGGCGATCGTATAGCGCAACTGGTTCTGGCGCCTGTGGTTCAGGCCCAGCTGGAATTGGTTAAAGAACTTGATGAAACCGGGCGGGGTACAGGTGGTTTCGGTCATACCGGCTTGTAAAAGTAGAAAGGATGAATTTTTCAATGCTTGGTTCCGGCAGTAAAGGGAACTCCCTTTATATTGAATCCGGTAAAACATCCATTCTTATAGATGCCGGATTCTCAGGAAAGGAGGTTGCTAAACGTCTTGCTGCACATAGTCGGGATATGGCCGATTTGGATGGACTGTTTCTCACCCATGAACATGGTGATCATATTCGGGGAGCAGGAGTGATTTCCAGGAGATGCAGGCTTCCCGTGTATGCAAATGAGGGCACTTACCGGGGAAGTGATACAAAACTTGGAAAGTTACATAAACGTGTAGAGTTTGAAACAGGAAAGCCTGTGCAGCTTAAGGATCTTGAGATTCGCCCGTTCAGGATTTCCCATGACACTCTGGATCCGGTAGGATTTCTTGTCAGTGATTCCGATGTGACAATTGCCTGTTGCACCGACATCGGTACGGTTTCAAAACTTGTTGCAAGCAGATTAAGTAATTGTGATGCGCTGATCCTTGAATTTAATCACGATCCTCAAATGTTGAAAACCGGCCCGTATCCTTTTTCTCTCCAGCAGCGGGTTCGGTCATCTCAGGGGCATCTAGCCAACGAAGATGCCGCAGGTTTTCTTAAAACGCTCCTTCATGATAGATTACAATATGTGATTCTTGCACATTTAAGTGAGACAAATAACACGGCAGAGCTGGCTTTGAAAAGTGCCAGCGCTATCATAACGCACGAACACCCATGTCATCTCCATGTAGCTGCACAAAATAGTCCCTCAAGTCTGTTTATATTGAAAAAATAGAAAAAGGGAACGTATTGGGAACGGGGAAGAAATAACTTCCCCATTTATGCAATCTCAGCTTCAGATCAATCAAATATAACCTAACCTTGTTCAGGAAGAAAGGCAGTTCACCGGATAAGTGCCTTATTAGAAAATTTCTTTGAAGAAAAACAAGAAATTGTTCT
>DQVD01000215.1 GCA_015661935.1 Desulfocapsa sulfexigens
CTTCCATCAAGAAAGGTTCACTTCCAAATCAATTTGCAGCATCTTTTAAAGGCTGACCGGGATTGAATTTTACAACTTTTCTTGCTTTAATCTTAATAACTTCCCCAGTCTGTGGATTTCTTCCGTTCCGTGCTGCTCTTTTTTTAACAGAAAAACTTCCAAAGCCTACCAAGGCCACTCTGTGATCCGTCTTCAATCCTTTTTTTATAGTAGCTGTCATGGTCTCAACCGCTACCTTTGCTTGTGTTGGGCTTATCCTTGCCTGATCTGCTACCGCTTCGATAATATCTTTCTTATTCATCTTGATAATTCCTTTTTAATTATAAATTGTTTTCCAGTGAGATATTGTGACCAAGGATCTGCCCCCAGACTACCTCTCCGGCTTTTGCTGTATGCCATTTTGCGCCATCCAGAAAATAAACCTTACTTCCTGTTTTCGCCCATCCTTTCAGCTTCACAACCTCCCACTTAACGTCTTTAACTGGCTTTAGACGTGCCTTTAAGAATTCCCCATGCTTTGGGGTGCGTACTATCTTTTCTATTCCCTGCATCGCTAAGCCTTGACCCTCTGTACCAATTATCAGCCAGTCAACTTGTTCAATCAATCCACTGTTCCACCTGAATTTTCCATGAACTCTACATTGCTGCAAACCCTTTGACCTGAATTCTTCAACCATAATTTTAGGAGCCCCGGTCAGGTGCCCTATCATTGCCCGGATACCTCCAACAGCACCCACATAACCACCAGCCCACGCAAAGGATCCAAAGACAACCAGAATGATTATTTCGGCACCACTACCAGTCTTTATCCTCCAGTCACGCTTGAAGAGGACGAATAATTTTTCTGACCATGGCGCAAAACCCCTTACACCGCTAACCGTGGCACAATCAGCAAAGATATGGAGTAGAGCACCGGCACCAATAATAAAAGCTGGTTTCCACCATATTCCAGCGATAGCAACCAACCCCCATAACCAAAACGAATGTAAAGGTCCTCTATGTCCCAGCCATTTATTCAGAGGTATTGAAAGTGGGAAAAAAACTCTGCCAATGAATGAGCGGGGTGTGTCCAGATCTGGAATAATTGCCCCACCGGCCAGCAAAGCAAGATCAGCCCGACCGGCTCCGGCCATAATTCCGCAAGATACCGCTATTGCAATGTGAGTTGGTCCGGTCAAGTTTTCATACCTTTAAAAAGGAAGAATCTAAAAACCAAACCTAACCCCATTCCCAGTCCACCAAGCATATACAGGCTAGTTGATTCAAGACCAATAGCAATGTATCTGGTACACATTACACAGACTAAAACCAGCATCAGTACCGGGGAAATATCAATCTCCTCACCTTTCACTTTGGCCGTGTCAGGTGTGACCTCTCCCCGCATTGCATGCATAAGCTGACCGGGGTTCCCACGAGCGGCGTTCACCGCCTCCGGTACCGGAGTTCTTGAGGCGACAAGAGGAGCAACGAGAGTTGCAATTCTTGTTAATTCAGCCTTTGGGAGTGGTTTTATTCTGATATCAGCCAAGCCCCAAAGCAGTCTACGCAACTCTTCTTTTTTAAAGGGAGGCACACCAGCTGCGACAATATGACATCTATCCCGCAGTATTTTTAATCTTCTTATTACTGACGGTTGAACCAAGTGAATATCGTCTACAAACAGCCAACACCCTGATTGTTGCAATATTTCTTGTTCCATCCAAGCAACTTGATATTTTGATTTGCTGACCACCACACCATCATTATTTTTTATTTCCAGTTTCCACCCTAAACAGATAGCCATCATTATTTCTTTTACTGTCCATGTAGCTGAAACAAAGGCCACTTTCCCTACTGCCTGTTCAGCCGACCATTCAAGCAGGGCTGTTTTCCCTATCCCATGCTGACCGGTAAGAAGAAAACCTCTTTTCTCTCGTAATCGTGGCCTTATCTTTTCAGAAAGAACCCTATCTCGTCCCAACAAGTTGATCTGTCGCCACATAGTCGCAATTCTCCAAGATAGCTAAAATTTTTCTTGCTGAACTTTTCATCAATGCTCTTTCTTTTTCCACTTCCTTTAAAAGCTGATAATAGGCTGTAATCCCCTGCTGTCCTGAATCTATCATTACCTTTTTGAGTACACTTTTTTCTTGAGTCAAGGCCGCCATAGTAGCCCTGTGCACTTCAAAATTAGCGTACAAATCCGCTAAATGTTCTATTTGCTTATTGGTGGATTCCTTCCGGGCAAGTCTTAATTTTCTTGAATACAATGGAACTGTCATATTGAGACCGACAAAACCACTAATTCTTGACCTGTCCCGGCTGTATTCAGAGTCTACAGCCTTGTCTGTGCCGTAGGTGCTATTTGACGTTGATGTGGTGTCAGTGTCCGTCTGTTCCCCCAAAATCGTATAGACATTTTCGTCTGTATATTCGTTCATGTCTTGCCGATATTCTGCACCACTTTTCAATGAAACAGTCATATTCCAACCTGCGTAACATTCCCGCATTACATTTCTAGCCGTATACCATGCTGGTATTTCAATTCTAGGAATAGTCATATCCGGGGCTGGCTTAACTTCCGGCTTATTCTCCGGATGGGCTACTTCTTCAGGCTGGTTCTCTGGCTGGCTGGCCTCTCCTTCAGTAAATCCAGAGGTGCAAAAAACAACAGTCAGGATCCATACCAATAAAAATGATACCTTCATTAATTTTCTACCCCCAGTAGAGTTGTGACGTTATCAGGCAGCTTAACTTTTGCATAAATCAAAGTTGTATCCAATTTTGAGTGTCCCAGGAGTTCCTTAACCACCTCCAGCTTGATTCCTTTTCGGACTAATTCAGAAGCGTATGTATGTCGGAGGCTATGAGGCTTTATTATCTCCATTTTTTTCATTTCAGTCCATATTAAAGACCGGGACTGTCTCCATGGATCCCCTTTTTTACATTGTTCTTCAATAGCCACACAAACCCACGTGGGCGCAGGAATTAACCTTTCCTTGTTCCCCTTCCCCATCACTTTAATAGCCCCACCATGGGACAATTCAGCTGTTTTAATCTCACTTATTCGAAGGCCACAACACAGCATTAAACCAATCCAAAGCCCCCGGCGATCCCCGTTAAGACAAAGATCTTTTGCTTGGGTCGATAAAATTTTAAAATCTTCCGTTCCTCTGTCTTTTGGTATCCTTCCCGGTGTCTTTGGTGGAATGATTTGGCTAACTTCATTGTGTAATCTGTTGTTTCCGTCTCTTAATTGCCATTTACCAAAGGATCTAAGGACAGCTATTTTTCTTCTAGCTGTTGCCGGGTGCATATTATTTATTGTTTTTTCAATATCTTGTCTGGTTATTACAGATAAAGAAACTTTCCGATTCCACCATTTCAAATCCCATGAATATTCCTGAATTGTACGCTTAACTCTGCCGGCAGATCCCATGAAAACAGTATATTCTTTTGGGATTGTCCAGCAGCTGGAATCCAGACTTACAAAATTAGATTTTTCTGGTTGTTCTGGCTCTGCCCGGGCAGACGGTTTAATGGATTCAGTTTCCTGATTTTCTGATTCCAATTTCTCTTTTTTCAAATCTGATGATGGACTTTTTAAAGCAGCCTCAGGCTTTTCAGTATCCTCCTGAAAACATGCCCTATTGCTGTCCAATATCACACCGTCGACCACATCATACTTATCCCCTGAGGGCTGTTTTCGACCAAATAGCGATTTGGTCATTCTCCTTAAAACCTTCATTTTATGGCTCCAGACCCCCTAATAGAGTGGGGTTATAAAATTTTTAACCTTCATTTCTAGGATTACCGGTAAGAAATAAATGGTTTCTGTCACAATTTCCAAACTCAATTCTAGTTTTTTGCCTCTTAGATCTGTCTTTAGCTTTTTTTACCGCTTTTTAGAGGTATACCATCTTTTCAGCTGCACCCGTGCACCCTTTGACCTAAACCTATAATATTACGTTGCAAAAGTTGGGTGCAGGTTAAAACGACACTGGGAGCTTGCACCCAGAGTGCACCCAGAGTGCACCACAGCTTGCACCCAACCTGCACCCTAATAATAACCTTTAAAAATAAATATTTAGTAAAGAAAGGGTGCAGGGGTAGGTTGTTCTGAGGAAATACGCCTTCATTTTTGTAGATAGTGGTAAGGGAAGCTAAGGAGGTAAAGAAAACGCCTTTTTGATCCATTTTATTACTTTTAAGGGGGTAATTGCACCCTTCAGGAGCTCTCTGCTGAAGTACCCTTGCACCCAAACAAGAGGAAAGAACTGGAATACCGTTGTTTTTGTTGGGTGCAGGTTGCACCCTTGAGCTTGCATCCATAATTAACGATGCACTTCTTACTAACACTCGGTGATACCGGCCAGCGAACCCCTTTATATTTATTTTTATTGATAGATGAGAGCAGACACCAAGCTGAAACCCACGCCTATAACTGCTCTTACAAACATTATGCGACATTACTATTCTGGGATTATCCATCTTTCTTCCCTCGCTCCTGGTCATCGGATCAGCCGGTGTCTGAATTTCAGGAATCGTTTCCCATGTATAGTTTTAAAGTGGGTTGTTTTTTCACCCTCTCTGTTTTTACCGGGGATCAGTTCCCAATCACCTTTTTTAAGAAGCTTCTTATCGTTTGTTAAACGTGACCCAAAAATAGCAGCGGAGGAATAGGGATTCTGAAGATTATTATTTTTGCAGAATCGACCAAAGGCATAAACCAGATCATTAGATGTGCTTTCAAATTCAACCCAGCTTTCTGTATAATCCTCATTACCGGGAATAGGTACAGGCTGTGTCATGATGATAGTTATTCCATATTCGGGGTGTTTGTACTGGAAAACCTCTTTATCAAATCCATAAACCATATGAGGTTTTAGTTCTGACTCTGAAATCCTGAGCCGGTACTCCCTGACCAGGCCGTCAAGCAGCTTCAAAATGTCATTGCTAGACACTTCATGTTCACGGGCAAGGTTATCTTGTGTGAAAAGCCACTGTTGCCAAATATCTTGTGCTTCAGGGGATGGCACATCCCAATATTTCAGTAATTTTTCAAGAATCAGCATCATTAGTGCAAGGTAAGCGTTCATTCTTTCTTTGCTGTGGCCTTTGTGCTGGACGTTTAGGGCTGTAATGAATGATTTTCTACGTTCAAGATTAGGAAGAATATCTTTCTGAATCATTTTAAGGATCCCAGAAATGATAATATCTCTCTTTCGGAGGATCTGGCGGGTAGCTTCATCATCAATGAAAGATGGATTTTGGAATTTTTTGCTAAATTGAACCGCAAACGTTCTATTTATGAGCTCAGATTTAACAAAAGGCTCTATTGCGGTGATCATTACCAAAGCTTTTGGGCTTTCCTCGGTAACATCTGACTCAGTACCGCCCTTTCTTTTAACTTTGCTTCCCCTGGTGGCCACAAGAAGAAGAAATTTCATCATTTCATTTTTAATATCGTTGTTTTCAAGGTTATCAATGACTAGCAAAGGGTTTGCAGAAGCATCAGCATAAGCGCCGGCTACTGATATTTCCCCTAAATGCTCATTTCCGTAGAGCAAATATTCAATCAGTCGAGCACCTGTAGTCTTTCCACAAGCTGTTTCACCTTCTGCTTTGAGCAATGGTGAGACATGGGGGGAGAAATCAGAGAGAAAACAGGAGATAAACCAGCAAACGAGAAGATGTTTTTGCTCTTTTTCACAAGAAAGATTGTCAAATAAGAGTTCCCGGAGCAATGAAATAGCCTCTGGGACATCAGTTTCAGGCAGGAAATTGAATGGTTTTATTTTACCGGTTGATTTCAGAAGAACATTGTCATCGTTTAGTCCGTTTTGAATTTCATTTATTCCCGTTGGTGTGAGTTTTAAGATTGTATTGTTAGGGCTATTCAGATTCAAAAAAACTGAATCCGTTGTCCGATCAGTAAAAAGCCATGACCCAACCTCTATATTATTTCCTGAATTGTATCCTTCTGACGCTAAAGACTCCCAGACAGACCGGCCCGGCTGTTCTGTGGGAAGCAAACCACATCTTTTTTTAATCAGAGCATTGAAAGGGCGATTATTTCCAACTTCATAAATATTGTGACGGTATAAAAGGTAGACCTTGTGGCTGGGATCGTGGAAGAACCGTCCACCTTTAGAAAAATAATCGTGGATCATATCAGCAATGATATTTGGATTTGCATCCCGTTTGCTCGAAAGATTTTCTAAATAATCAGCAATTCGAAGACGAAGACCGGAATCTACCTCAAGCTGCTGGGTGATGGCCTTCTTTTCAAATCCGATATCTTCTATTTTCTCGATATAGATCTGTTGCTCGATGGTGGTCGTGTTGCTGATTTGCTGAAAAACAGAAAATCCCTTCAGGTGATTTAGTTTTGTTTCAAGAGATTTGAGTTTTCCAGCCTGAAGGATTTCCCACGTTAAATAATCAACCGCCGACTCTCGGAGTGTGCAAACTGCTTTTCGACGATCCAGCTTAGGTAGTGAGTGTATAAATTCGTCTGGATCATTGTATTCTTCAGGGTAAATAAATATTCTGATATTGATACCCGGCAGAGATTGACATATCTTTCTGACGTAGCCATGCCCCTTGCTCATGGGCTTTTTTAGATCGAAGTCGTTATCCATCCATAAATAAAGATGTTTTTGGTTACATTGGTGCTTTAAAACTTGGATTTGATCGTCTGATATTTGCCCGGTTATGCCTAAAATCTGTTTTATTCCAGAATCCAGAACAGAAATGGTATCGTTTTCCCCTTCAACAAGGATTATTTCCTCAAAACGGTACAGAGCATCTTGATTGTAGAAGCTCCATTTCTTATGCCGTTTATTTGTTGGTAGTTGGTAGGGTGTTTTCTTTCCTGATGGATCCTTGATTGTGAATTGAACCACCCGGCCATTATAATAATGAGGGAAAATAGCCAAGCCAGACGAGAAAAAATCATACAAATGACCTTTTTTTTCATCTTTCCGGACAAGGCCGGAGTTTAGGATTACTTCAGGGCTGAATATCTCAAGAAGATGATCACAAAGTTTTCCGTCACTAAATCCAACCATCAACCTTTTTAGAATTGGCATAGAATGGCCACGACGATTGATAAAATATTCTTTAGCACCGTTTATTTTCATGTGCTGGTGGTAGTATTCAGCAGCTTCTTTTAAGACCTTTTCTGTCTTACTGAGCCTAACTATTTTCTGCTTTTGTTTTAGTGGGATATTAGCTAGATTAGCGGCATATTTTAGGGATTCATTCTCACTGTAACCGTGATACTCCTTAATGAAATCAAAGACATCACCAGAGAGGTCACATTGAAAGCATGTGAAAGTCTCTGTGTTTTTGTGTATACTGAAGCAGGTGTGACCATCACAAAACGGACACTTTTCAAGATGGCTCTTACCCATCGAGAGACCTGTTTCGGCAGGAATGGTGATATTTAGATCAAGAACTTGCTTGATTCTGGTAAAGTCGTTCATGCTGTTTCCTATAGCGGTACCAGGTGGCTCTGGTACCGCTTAATTTTTTTTAGGCGTTAGTGCTCCCTCGTACCCAAAGCATCTTATATTGATCTGATACCCGGTTCTATTCTCTTCAAGCCATTCCATAGCGTCCTTCAGCTCTTTATATTTGCGCTGGTTCCCTCTTCTTGTTTTTATCGGAACCAACCCTGTCGGCTGTCGTTCGCATAACTTCCAGCCCTTGACAGGCCTCTCTTCTGAACTTTCGTTGTAATGTAAAAAAACTTCCCATAGATTCGCTTGGCTCATTCTGTGCCTCAATTTTGCTTTTCTGGTATCCACTTGTTGTGCAAGGAACACCAACTTGTTATAAACTGGTAATGTAGTACTGACAAGCAGGGGAGGAAATTAAAATATCAGATCCCCCGCCATTTAATATTGTCCTTCCCTTGCAAGACAAAGCACATTTGTAGAAATTCTTTGCTGTACGCTTGACTCTCAAGTGTCCACACGTCTTACACTTCTTTCCTTTTTCTCCTGCTCCCGGCTTCCCTGCATATCCGCTTGGTTTTGTTTCTTTGCATTTTTTCTTCATGGGATTTTGACTTAGTTTGATATGCTCAGGGGTACCGAATACCAGTTTCATGTAGTTTCAAGCTCCTGGATCATCCCTAGACAGTTCTGGAGTGCTGTGCGGATCTTGAAAATATCAGAAGCAGGAAGGCTTTTTACTTGGCTGGCTGTGATTCTTTTGGATTCTTCGTATATTTTTTTGGCTGCTGGAATCTGATACATTTCTTCCAATTGCTGAACATCGATCCCTTGGGGAAGTCGTGCCGCCAAATCTGAATAATCCATGCCGGGCATGTTCACCGCAAGCCACGACTCCATTAACGGCTGCTCATCGAGTCCAATAGCTAAGGCCAATTTACGAAGGGTTGCTGGTTTCGTCTCCCGCTCCGCCTTTTCTATAAAACGAAGGTGCGCTTCTGATATGTCTGCTTTCTTGGCTACGGCTCGTCTTGATAGCTTGGCCTTCGCCCTTCCTTCTGTTAAAATTGTGCTGTAATGGTTCATTCTGTGCCTCCTTTGGCATGGTTAAAGGTTAGTTCTTAACTATTTGTAAGGCAAAATAATGCGCACTGCAAGTTATATTTTAATAGCACTCATTGTTGTAGGTATGGGAAGTATATCACATGCCAGATCAAAAGAGCACACGTATGGATCATTTGAAAATGTACAATTTGTAAAGAATTACGATGGGGATTCAATCACATTTTATATTCCCGGTGTACCTTCGATCATTGGAAACGATATGAAAATCAGGATCAGAGGTATAGACACAGCAGAACTAAAGAAAAAGACCTGTAGGAATGAAATAACCAAAGGCCGGGAAGCAAAAAAAATGGTCAAATCACTTCTGAGAAGGGCAAAAGTGATAAATTTGCACCGTGTGGGACGCGGAAAATACTTCAGATTCGTTGCTGATGTTGAGTTTGACGGAAAAGACCTTGCCAGCACCTTAAAAAAGAATGGTTTGGCCGTGGAATATAACGGAGGAACAAAAAACCATGATTGGTGCCGGGGAAAATCTTCATTTAAGATGAATGAAATTATCGTTAATGAAAAAAAAGTTCTTCAATTCTTCAATTAAGAAATCCCCCCTGCCCGTTCCGGCATGTCCTTTGCTTTTGTCTGTCCTGGGCGGCTCCAGACCGGGAAAAAGACCTCCCGGTCTTCCGCTTTCGCCCATGCCAGCCAGCAAAGACCATGCCTCCACTACTTCCCTGCTGGATTCATAGTTTTTCCTTGTCAGGACACTGAATCCTTGCTGGATCCGACTTCCGTGCTCCGGCCATGCACCCAGAAAACAACCTCTGGGAGCCTGTCCGGTTCGGGATCCGGGAGTAAATCCACATCCTGCATTAAAATAGTGGTGTCCGTCTGCTGTTTCGGATTTCCCGGTAGACCTAAACCTTTTTTCTTCGTCCCAAGACCAGCCGGACACCACACAGCGGCTATAAATTCCGTAAAAAGCTGTCATGTTTTTTGCATCTTCCCCCTTAAATAAATAATAGTTTCTGGTTCAAAAAATCATGCCAGTTTTTACGGTAAGTTTCCGCTATCGCGAGTCACGAGGACGCGGGATACTGCCCCGCTACATTCGGGGCACCATTTATTTTATGTTTCAGTTCTGGGGTGCCCCTCTATTTTCTCGCCGGATACTGCCCGGCGAAATAGTAAAAAAAGCCAGAGGAAGTAAAGAAAAAAAAGAATGCTGCAAATGAACCTTTGCCGGGCACTTGGTGGCCGGATCTTCGGTCAACATTCAGTGGAACTTTTTTTTCTTGACTGCCCCTGTCTTTTTCACTTTGCTTTTGGTGTTGGTTTTTTGTTCCAAAAAAGTTTTCCGGCAAACTTTTCCACAACAAAAAACCACTTTCTTTACTGCCCTGGATCCCTCCGGGGGTCACTTTAAAAAGTGAACAAACTTTTTGGATATTAAACACTGTTTGTACGCAATATCATTGCGTTATTGCGCACAAAATGTTATTATTCTATATGTTCTCTTCTAATAAACCAACATTCCCTTCAGTCACCCTTGCCCGTGCGTGGGCTGTAGCTTGCGGTGTGCCCTTGTCCCGGCTTTCCGGTGTTGTTTCAGGGTCTCCCGGTCGCTGGTCTTCCGTGCTAAATTCCCCGTCTGCCAAGCCCTCTTGTCTCTTTTGTCGCAAGTTAGGCCGGTGTTCTGGTTCTAGCTGCTCCTTCCAACCTTCCAAGCATTGGCCGGGCAAGGGTGCCCAGCCTGTCCAAAAAAAGCTATTTTAAAACAGGGTGCTCATTCCAAATGAGCACCCTGTTTTTTTAATATTCTTCCCCTTCTTTTTCCATGAAGCTCTTGTAATATTCAAGAACATCCTGCTGGGTGAGATCATAATAATAAAAGTAGCCTAAAAAATAATCGATCAAGGAATGATCTGAAAAAGAGACTTGAATTGTTTCTC